>DASXBH010000081.1:0-8106 GCA_036491775.1 Candidatus Acidiferrum sp. | reverse complement strand
GCCGCATCGAAACACATGGAGTACCGGATATTGAGCTTGAACGACACGCCTGATCTGCATCGCATGCGCGTGGGCGAACGCGAATTCGTGTACACCGGTTCGGCGCGCGGAAAAGCACGATTCGTGACTACAGCGATGCGAGCGGCACGGCGACGGCCAACAATTGTCCTGGCAGCACATCCGAATCTGGCGCCAATTGCGCGAGCCATGCAGGCACTAGCCCCACGAATGAAAAGTATCGTGTGCACGCACGGCGTGGAAGTATGGGAAGAGCTTTCGCCGCTGCGTCGCAGAGCGCTGCGGCATGCTTCGCTGGTGCTAGCGCCAAGCCGCGCCACCGCGGATTTTCTGGTTTCGCTCCAAGGTGTGGCGCCGGAACGGATTCGTATTTTGCCCTGGGCGCTTGATCCCGACTTCGAGACGCAAAGCGGCGGTGCGACAACGGCTAAGGTTCCAGCCCACTTTCCTGCCGGGCGCGTGATTTTGACCGTCGGCCGCTGGCTAACTACGGAACGCTACAAAGGCATGGACACGCTGATCATGACCTTGCCGCGATTGCTGCAGCATTGGACCGACCTGCAACTGGCCATTGTGGGAACGGGTGATGATCGCGAATGGCTGGAAAATCTTTCACGGGAATGCGGCGTGCAGAATCACGTCCATTTTCTCACCGGCTTGAGCTATGCGGAGCTTTCCGCAACGTATGCTGCGTGTGAAATGTTCGCGCTGCCCAGCCGCGGCGAAGGATTTGGCTTTGTGTACCTGGAAGCGATGGCGCGCGGCAAGCCGGTGATTGGCGGAGCGCACGGAGGCGCGCCGGAAATTATTCAAGATGGAGTGACTGGTTATCTGGTGCAACACGGCGACACCGTGCAACTGGCTACGTCGATCAATGCGTTGCTGGCCAATCCGGAAGCAGCGAAGCAAATGGGCGCAAAGGGCCGGGAGCGCGTGGAAAAGGAATTTCGATTCAGCACGTTTGCAAAAGCCTTCAAGAAAATCCTGCGCGAATCATGCGAATCCTGAACGTCACGCAGAGTTACGCTCCATTTTTTGAGTTCGGCGGCCCACCGGCGAAAGTGCGGGCTTTGGCCGAAGGTCTGGCACGAATGGGGAATGAAGTAACGGTGCTGACCGCGGATTGGGGATTGCAAAAAAGGCTGAGCGGCAGAGCGGAGGAGGGGCTAACGGAGGCAAGTCCGTTCGGGCAGAGGCGCAAAGTAAATGGAGTGACGGCGATTTATCTGGCGAACTGGTTTCGCTATCGAGCGGTGAGTTGGAATCCGGCGTTAGGACGGTATCTGCGAGCTCGGCTCGCGCACTTTGACGCGGTGCACATTTTCGGACTCTACGATTTTCTGGGCCCGCGAGTGGCCCAGGAATGCCGAGCGCTGCGAATTCCGTATGTGATTGAGCCAATCGGAATGTATGTGCCGATTGTGCGTAATGTGCGATTGAAGCAGCTATATCACCGCTTATTTGGAAATAAATTGTTTGCCGGCGCCAGCGCGGTGATTGCTACGGCTGAACAGGAGCGTGCGGAACTGATTGCGGGCGGAGTGGCAGCCGAAAAAATTGTGGTACGCAGAAATGGAGTAGACGTGCCCGAGGTTTTTCCTGAGCGGGGCCGGTTTCGGGCGGTGCTCAAGATACCGGCGACAGCGAAACTTGTTTTGTTTCTCGGGCGTCTATCAAAGAAGAAGAGTCCGCAGATGCTGTTGCAGGCATTTGGCCACCGCGAAATCACACAAGCAGCAGGCGAGCGGGAAGTGCATCTGGCATTTGTGGGCCCGGACGAGGCAGGAATGCTGGCAAAGTTGCAGACCATGGCGCGAGAACTCGGCGTAGCGGAACGCGTTCACTTCACCAACGCGCTGGAGGGAGACGCGAAGTGGAGCGCGTATCGCGACGCGGATATCTTTGTTCTTCCCTCGCAGAATGAAAATTTTGGGAACACGGCGGCGGAAGCAGTAGCGGCTGGAACGCCGGTGATCGTCACCGATCATTGCGGTATAGCGCCGTTATTAAAGGATGTGGCAGGTGTCGTGGTGAAATACGACGCAGAGGAAGTAGCTGTGGCGCTGAAAGAACTTCTGCGGGACGACGCACTTTATGGCAGACTTCAAAGCGGATGTAGGGCTGCCTTGCAGAATCTCGGTTGGTCCCAACCTCTCGCCGAGATGGACGCACTGTATCGTACGCTTGTAAAAGCCGGCCCTTCACAAACAAATCAAGTTAAGGAATCGCTCCAGCGGTGAACCGACATACTATTTTTCGAGTGGTGTGGTGGACCTGCAATTCATTGCTGGCGGCGGCACTGGTGGCGTCTGCCTGGTGCGCAGTGTGGGAATATTCGGTGCGCCAGTATCTGGATGGGTTCTCGGACGCGATCGTGGCGGATAGCGCCACTCCCCAACAAAAAGCGGAAGCGATTTTGGACTGGATGCGAGTGGGACCCCCGCGCATGATTGCGCCACGCGTTGCGGAACTTTCTTCGCGCGACCCGGAAGATACTCTGAACTATCAGCAGCTACTGGCGGTTTGCGGGACGGCGACCAATGCATTTCTAAATCTGGCGCGCAGCACCGGCGTGCAAGCAAGAAGACTTTTGTTGCTCACGCCCGCGCGTACTGCAAAACACGTGGTGGCGGAAATTAATGTGGATGGGCGCTGGGTGATTGTGGATGCGACCTATCGGACATTTCTGCGAGATGCCAAAGGAAATTTGCTGACGCGACAAGATGTTCAGAATCCGCAAATATTTGCGGAGGCCACGGCGCGCATTCCCCACTACCTCCCGGAATATTCGTACGAAAATCTTGCCCATGTGCGCGTGGCAGCGCTTCCCTTTCACGGCATGCATATTCGCGAACTCCTTGATCGGATTCTGCCTGGATGGGACGAGTCCTTGGAATGGGGCCTGCTGCTGGAACGCCGTTCGTTCACCTGCTTATTTCTTTCCGTGGTTTCGTTTTTGTTCTTAATTGCGCTACGAGGTGGGCTGGCGTGGTGGGCCGACCATCGGTTGATGGCGCCACGTTTTCATCTGCGTGCCAATCTAATCCGGGCAACCACAGCATTTTTCACCACTCCGGAGATAAAATAGCCGCGTGTGCGGAATCTGCGGATTCGCTTATGCGTCGGACAGTGCGCAAGCGGAGAGCCATGTGCGTGCGATGGCCGCGGCTATGCTGCATCGCGGGCCAGACGCCGACGGCTGCCTGGTAAATGATCCGCGTGTTCCGGGGCTGGCGCTGGCGATGCGCCGGCTGAGCATCATCGATCTACAGGGCGGCCAGCAGCCCATTTGGAATGAAGCGCGCAACGTTGCCGTTATTTTCAACGGCGAACTTTATAATTACCGCGAACTGCGCAATCGGCTGAGCCAGGCTGGACATAGCTTCAGTACACAATCCGACACGGAAATTCTGGTGCACGGCTGGGAAGAGTGGGGCGAAGACGTGCTCACCGAATTGCGGGGCATGTTCGCGTTCGCGCTGCTGGACATGCGCAAGCATTTCGCCACGGTGCCGGTGCTGTTTTTGGCGCGCGATCCGCTGGGAATTAAGCCACTGTACTACGCGCAAACGAATGAAGGATTCGTGTTTGCCTCAGAACTGCGGGCTCTGTTAGCAGCTGGAACGGTTAAACGCCAACTTTCGGAAGACGCCCTGACGTCGTATTTATTGTTTGGCAGCGTCTCAGAGCCGGTGACGATGGTCGAGGGAGTTTTCTCGATTCCTCCGGGGCATCGTTTGCTGCTGCATATTCCTGACCGGCGGCGTGTGCCGCGCACCAGGCCGTGGTGGGATCCCACGCGAAGTGCCGCGGCTCGAGACGTCAAACGGCCCCGCGAATTCAGTTCGGCGGCGCCGGCCTTGCGTGCTTTGTTAGAGGAGGCGGTGCGCGCGCATTTGATTGCCGACGTGCCGGTTGGTCTGTTTCTGTCGAGCGGATTGGATTCTAGCGCCATTGCGGCATTGGCCGGGCGCGCTCAAAAAGGGATACAGAGCTTCACGCTGTCGTTTCCGGATACGCCGTACGACGAAGCAGGGCTGGCGCGCGAGGTGGCGCGAAAAGCGGGGACGAAACATTCCGAGGTGCCACTGCACGGTGCGGACATGCTGGCGAGGCTGGACGAGGCGGTGGCGGCGCTCGATCAGCCGACGATGGATGGAGTGAACACGTATTTTGTTTCGTGGGCGGCACGGCAAGTGGGATTGAAGGTTGCACTCTCGGGATTGGGCGGCGACGAGTTGTTTGCGGGCTACCGCACATTTGCGGATACGCCGCGATTTCAGAAGCTGGAATTACTGGCGCGATTCGTGCCGGAAAGTTTGCGGCGTGTAGGCGCGCCGGTGGTGAATGCACTCGCCGGACGCAACAATTCAGTGGATGCTGCGCGCAAGGTACGCGACGCATGGTTGATGCCAGACGCGCTGCCGCATGCTTACTTTTATACCCGGCTGCTGTTTCCGCCATCGGAATTGTCGCAATTGACGGAGCCGCGTTACAGAAACAGCGCCGTTGGCGCAGATGGAATGACGCTGGAGCCGACGTGGCTGGGATGGCTGGAACGCGTTTCGGATCAGGCTCGCAAATTGGATCCCATCGCAGAAGTTTCCTGGCTGGAATTGCGGACGTACATGGTGAGCACCTTGCTGCGCGACACCGATTCGGTGAGCATGGCACGTTCACTGGAAGTGCGTGTGCCGCTACTCGATACACCGCTGGTGGAATTTGTGAGTGCGTTGCCGGATGAGGCGCGGATACAGGATGGGCGGCCAAAAGCGTTACTGCGCGCGGCGTTGGGCGATCTGTTGCCGGCGGAAATTCTGAAACAAAGGAAGAGGACCTTCACGCTGCCATGGGAAGATTGGATGCGTTCGGCCTTGCATCGGAAAATTGGGGAGAGTTTTGCCAATATCGCGCCGGCGCTGCAACCGCATTTGCGTACTGCCGGGGTGCAGATGGTGTGGGATAATTTTAAGCACGCACAGACAACCTGGTCCCGCCCGTGGTCGCTCTACGTACTGAACGAATGGTGCCGGAAGCATCTGAGCTGATTCCTGCGCGAAGGGTGAGTGCATGCAACATCGGCGCGCGTGCGAATTGGAAAGCCAACGCTAGAGCTCTGACGATATGAATATTTTGGGAATCAATGCGTACCACGGCAACGCGTCGGCGGCGTTGGTCTGCGATGGCACGCTGGTCGCCGCGGTAGAGGAAGAACGCTTCAATCGCGTGAAATACGCAGCCGGTTTTCCTGCGGAAGCGATTCGCTATTGCCTGAAAACCGGCGGCATCACGTTGGCGGAAGTGGACCATGTAGCCGTGCCGCGAAATCCATACGCGCGGCTGGCAACGAAATTGTTTTACGCGCTGCGCATGCCTTCGTTTGCGCGGGAACGCCTGCGCGTGATGTCGAAGTTCACAGGGATTCCAGCGGCACTGGCGGCCGCGTTTGACTACGATCCGGAAAAAATCAAGGCGGCGTTTCACCGCATTGAACATCACCAGGCGCATCTGGCCAGTAGTTATTTTGTATCGCCATTCGAACACGCGGCACTGCTGTCCGCAGATGGCCTGGGTGATTTTGCCAGCACGATGTGGGGCGTAGGCCGCGGCGGGCAGATGGAAATTGAAGGGGCGATCGCGTTTCCGCATTCGCTCGGCCTATTTTACAGCGCGGTCACGCAATACCTAGGCTTCCTGAAATTTGGCGACGAATACAAAGTGATGGGACTTGGCGCGTATGGCGAACCACGTTATGTAGACGCGTTCCGCGATGTTGTCCGCTTTTCTCCGGATCGCGGTCCGTTTGGATTTCAACTGGGCTTGGATTACTTCACGCACCACACCACGGGGCCAGAAATGTCGTGGGCCGAATCCGATAAAACGCCGGTACTCGGCAAAATGTTTTCGGAAGTGCTGCCCAAAAAGCTGGGAGCCCCAGCGCGGCATCCGGATGAGCCGCTGGAACAGCGCCATCGCGACATGGCCGCTTCGCTGCAGGCACGCTTGGAAGAAGTGTACTTAGGAATGCTGCGGAAGCTGGCGACGAAAACTGGCGCGAAGGCGGTGTGCCTGGCGGGCGGTGTGGCGTTCAATTGCGTCGCGAATGGAAAGATTTTCGATGCGACATCGTTTGAGCAAGTGTACGTGCACCCCGCTGCCGGCGACGCAGGCCTCTCGGTAGGCGCGGCGTTTCATGTGTGGCACCAGATGCTGGGCAAACCACGCTCGTTCGTGATGAATCATGCGTACTGGGGACCGGAGTATTCCTCCGAAGAGGTACGCGCAGCCGTGCAAGCCAGCCCAGTTTCGCAGAATGGCTTTTCGATTTCCGAGTTACCCGAAGCCGAATTACTTCGTCAAACGGCCACCATCATCGCAGACGGGAAAATTCTGGGTTGGTATCAAGGCCGAGCGGAGTGGGGTCCGCGTGCGCTGGGAAATCGCAGCATTGTTGCGGATGCACGCCGCCCCGAGATGAAGGAAATCCTGAACCGGCGCATCAAGCATCGCGAGATCTTTCGTCCCTTCGCGCCTTCCATTCTGGCGGAGAAAACCGCACAATGGTTCGAGAAAGCGTATCCCTCACCCTTCATGACGCTGGCGTACTCGGTCAAACCGGAGAAGCGAGATCAGATTCCGGCACCAACCCATGTCGACGGGACCGGCCGGCTGCAAACTGTGACCAAAGACGCGAACCCTCGTTATTACGCACTGATCAGTGAGTTCGAGCGGCAGACCGGGGTGCCGGTGGTGCTGAACACATCGTTCAACGACAACGAACCGATTGTGTGCAAGCCGCAAGAAGCGCTGGACTGCTTTTTGAGGACACAAATGGATGCCTTGGTGCTTGGCAATTACCTGATAACCCGCCCATGACCGACTTTCCTGCAAAACTAAAAGCGCGAGGAGTTCCGGTATTGCTCGGAATCCCGCTGGATCACAATTCCTCGTTTCTGCGTGGAGCAGCGCAAGCTCCGCAACTGATTCGCGAAGCGCTGTATTCGGATGTATGGAACTCCTGGACGGAAACGCGCGTCGATCTGGGCGTGGCCGGGATGGTCGAAGATATCGGCGATCTGGCGAACATGGAATCGCCCGACGCGCCGGAACGAATTGTAGAAGCGATCGAGGGGATTTTGGCGGCAGGCAAGCGGCCGGTCAGTCTGGGCGGGGATCACTCGATTACATACCCAATTTTGCGCGCTATTGGAAAACATGCGTCGAACCTGACCATCGTTCACTTGGACGCTCACCCCGATCTCTACGACAACTACGGCAACAATCCACATTCGCATGCCAGTCCGTTCGCGCGAATCATGGAAAACAAATTGGCCAAGCGCCTGGTGCAGATTGGCGTCCGCACGCTAAACGCCCATCAGCAAGAGCAGGCCAAAAAATTTGGCGTCGAGATTTACGAAATGAGCGACTTGCGCGATCCAACGCACCTCAACCTGGCCGGGCCGATTTACATTTCATTCGATATGGATGTGTTGGAGCCCGGGATGGCGCCCGGAGTTTCGCACTGGGAACCGGGGGGAATGACCACGCGGCAAGCGCTGCACTACATCCATACCGTGCCAGGGCCGATCGTCGGGGCCGACGTGGTGGAATTTAATCCGGCACGCGACGCGACGGGAATGACGGCGATGGTCGCGGCGAAAATCGTAAAGGAAATTCTCGGCAAGATGCATTCGACGCGAGATTAGTCCGCGCGAGTGTCGCGCTCACCCCTCGCGTGTAACCCGACATCCACAAGACGACGGCAGGTTAGGAATGCTTCGCGTACACCGGCGCTTCAACATGCAGCGCGATGGTCGGCGGATGCCGTAGCGTGTTGTGGACCAGGCAATGCTCGACGGCATTTTGCAGACCTTGACGCTGTTCGGAAGTCAGCTCCACGGGCGAATCAACGCGAATGACAAAATTATCCAGCCGGGCGACGGGGTCTTTCGCCTTGTCGCAGGCGACGCGAACGCGCGTGGCCTCGGTGGCCAGCTTCATCTTGCGCAGATACTGCGCGGCATAATAACCCGCACACGAACCAAGCGCTGCCAGGAAAAGTTCGGGCGGGGTCATTCCTTCGTCGAA
>DASXBH010000080.1:0-6660 GCA_036491775.1 Candidatus Acidiferrum sp. | reverse complement strand
CTGCTGCCGTTAATCTTTTCCCAGCACAGTGCTAAACTACTTGTGCACACCATGACGCCTACAACTCTTTACCAGAAAATTTGGGACACCCACGTCGTCCACGAAGAAGCCGGCAAGCCCTCGATCATCTATATCGACCGCCACTTGATTCACGAAGGTACTTCCCCGCAAGCCTTTGCCGGTCTGCGCGCCGAGGGCCGCAAAGTCCGCCGCCCCGATCTCACGTTTGCGGTGATGGACCACTCCGTTCCCACCAAAGATCGCTTGCTGCCGATCATCGACCAGGACGCGAAACTGCAGTTCGAGGCGCTGGAAAAAAACTGCAAGGAATTTGGCGTGCGGCTCTTCGACATGCACAGCAAGAATCAAGGCATCGTGCACATCATCGGCCCTGAACTCGGCATCACGCAGCCTGGCCAGACCATCGTCTGCGGTGACAGCCACACTTCCACGCACGGCGCCTTTGGCACGTTGGCTTTCGGAATCGGCACCAGCGAAGTGGAACACGTGCTGGCCACGCAGTGCCTGGTGCAGAGCCGCTCCAAGACCATGCACATCGTGGTGAATGGCAAGCGTCCCAAGGGCGTGACCGCTAAAGACATCATCCTGGCGATCATCGGCAAAATCGGTATCGGCGGTGGCACCGGCCATGTCGCGGAATATGGCGGCGAAGCGATTCGTTCGCTCTCCATGGATGGCCGGATGACCGTGTGCAACATGACCATTGAAGGCGGCGCGCGCGCTGGCATGGTTGCACCTGACGAAGTGACCTTCGCTTACCTCGAAGGCCGGCCGTTCGTACCCAGGGGCAAAGCGTTTCAGGAGTGTGTGGATCACTGGCGCAAACTCAAGTCGGACGCAGGCGCAAAGTTCGATATGACCGTGGAACTGCAAGCCGAGCAGATCGCGCCGCAAGTGACATGGGGTACCAATCCCGGCATGGTCACCAGCGTGAATGGCCGCGTGCCCGATCCGCACGACTATAAAGATCTGAACGATCAGAAGGCCACCGAGAGCGCGCTGAAGTACATGGGCCTGAAACCCGGCACGCCGATCGTGGACATCCCTGTGGATCGGGTATTTATCGGCTCCTGCACCAATTCCCGCATCGACGATCTGCGCGCCGCCGCTCAATTCGTTGCTGGAAAACACGTCGCCAGCAGCATCAAGCAGGCCCTAATTGTCCCGGGCTCGCGCGGCATCAAGGCGCAAGCGGAGAAAGAAGGATTGGACAAGGTGTTCACGGCGGCGGGATTCGAATGGCGCGATGCAGGTTGCAGCATGTGCATTGGCATGAATGCCGACGTGCTTCCGCCGCACGAACGAAGCGCCAGCACTTCGAATCGCAATTTCGAAGGACGCCAGGGCCGCGATTCGCGCACCCACCTGGTTAGTCCGGTAATGGCCGCGGCCGCCGCCATCGCCGGCCACTTCGTAGACGTCCGCGAATTCGACGTTGCGCCGGTGGAGTAATGACCAGACTGCTACCAAGTGACTGCGACAGCTCTTTCTTGCTTCCTGAAATCCGACAGCAGATATCTGATATCACGAATCATCTATCTCGCATTTCCGAGGTCATCCACGCATGAAACCATTCATCAGTCATTCTGGGCTGGTCGCGCCGATGGATCGCGTCAATGTCGACACCGACCAGATGGTGCCGAAGCAATTTCTGAAGGCGCTCACCCGCGAAGGCTTTGGCCGCATCCTGTTTTACGATTGGCGTTATCTTCCCGGTGAGAAGCCGAATCCTGAGTTCGTGTTGAACCGTCCCCGCTACAAAGGTGCCTCGGTGCTGCTTGCCCGCGCCAATTTCGGCTGCGGCTCCAGCCGCGAACATGCTCCCTGGGCCATCGGCGATTACGGCTTTCGCGTCATCCTCGCGCCCAGCTACGCTGACATTTTCTACAACAATTGCTTCAAGAATGGCATTCTGCCCGCCGAACTGACAGAAGCGCAGATTGAAGAGCTTTTCCAGCGCACCGAAAAGGAAGAAGGCTACTCACTCACCGTCGATCTTCCGAGTCAGACCGTGAAAGACAAGCACGGCCTCGAATTCAAATTCGATATCAACCCATCACGAAAAGAAGTGCTGCTGAAGGGACTGGACGACATCGCGCAAACGCTGCTGCACGCCACCGACATCGACATCCACGAAAAATCCCACGCCGCCTCGGCCACTATGTTTGAAAGGGTCGACGTGAAGTACTACTCCGACGCCCACTGACGACGTTTACTGACGTGGCTTTTAGGCCAGCCGTCGCTCCGTTACTTCGAAAGTGGAGAGGGGACGCACTTGGAGTGTTGCCGGCAAGCTGCCGGCGCTTGCCTTCTCCCGCATCACGACGGTCTCCACCACGGCTTAAAATAAATCCTGCCCTCGAAGATCGGCTCTGGCGATTCCGGAGCCGCCGGCGCGCCCATCAATTCGGCAATTAAAATTCCCACCACCACCATTCCCGCGCCCTTCCATCCACGCCCGCTCAGCCGCTCGTGCAAGACTACGTACGACGTAATCACCGCAAACACCGGCTCCAGCGCAAACAGAATCGCTGCATGACTCGCCGACGTATACTGCTGCGCCCACAACTGCACCGTGAACGCCACCGCGGTGGCGAACACCGCGCAAATCGTGATGCCCGCCCACAATTCCCAGCCCCACTCGAAGCGAACTGGCTGCCAGTGGATCGCGGCTCCCGTGCCGGTCATAACCCAGGCCATCGCCGCGCAGCCCGCCACCTGAATCACGCTGAGTGCGGACACCGAATGCTCCTGCGTAAAGTCTCCCACCAAAATAATGTGCACTGCGTACAGCGCCGCGCCCACAAACGTCAGCACGTCGCCATAGTTCAGGTAACGCATGCCTTCCGCGGGCACGGTAAGAAAATACAATCCCACCAGTGCCACAAATGCGCCTGCATACATCCACGCGGTCAGCCGTCGTCCCCAAAAGACGCCGAGCAGCACCGGAACCAGAACTACGCTCGATCCAGTCACAAATCCTGAATTCGACGCCGTGGTGTACTGCAGCCCGGTGGTCTGAAATGCGTAGCCCGCAAACATAAAAAACGCCAGTCGCATGCCGGCAAAAAGTTCGTAGCGATCGATCCTGGCCAGCACGCGTGGACGAAACATGGCCATGAGCCCGGCCGCCACCGTGAAGCGCACCGCGAGAAAAATGAAGACCGAGGCGTGATCCAACGCGTTTTTGACCACGACAAACGACACGCCCCAGATCAGTGAGCAGAACATCAGCGACAGATCTGCTTTTATCTTGCGATCCATTCCCAGCAACCCCGTTTTCTGCCCCGCCAGTGTATCCGCAAATCCGTGATCTTCTATATGACTCCCGCCTATTTTTCTCTCCACCCTCTTCACTCCGTCCTCTGTGCGCTCTGTGTTAAATCTTTTTCCTCCTACGTATGACGTGGTCCTATTGACTCAACAGCTCATTCCTATACATTCTGACTCCATGGCCCGCCAACCTCGCCCGCTGCTGCACGCCGCAATATTGCTCGCGCTGGCTCTGGTCACCGCGCGCTCTCTCTGCGCCAAAGACACCTGGATCGAAGTGCGTTCCCCGAATTTCACGGTCATCAGCAATGCGGGTGAAGGCAGCGCTCGAAAAATTGCCGAACATTTTGAAGAATTCCGCGAACTCGTCCAGAACGCCTTCCCTAAAATGCGCGTCGATCTTGGCAAGCCGCTAATCATTTTCGCGCTCAAGAACGAAGACAGCATGAAGCTGTTTCTCCCGGCATTCTGGGAAGTGAAGGGCCACACCCATCCCGCGGGACTCTACCAACCGGGCGAAGACAAGCACTTTGTCGCGGTGCGCACCGACATTGAAGGTCCCAATCCTTACGAAGTCGTGTACCACGAATATACTCACGCGCTGATGGACTTGAATTATCGCGGATTACCGCTGTGGCTTGGCGAAGGTCTTGCCGAATTTCTAGGCAATTCCGACCTGGGTGATAAAGAAGTGCGCATCGGCATCGCTTCGCTATACCAGCTACGAATTTTGCAGCAGAACCGGTTGATCCCGATTGAGACGCTGCTTCAGGTCGAGCACAACTCTCCCTATTACAACGAGCAGAATCGCACATCCGTTTTTTACGCGGAGTCCTGGACTATGGTGCACTACTTGATGCTCGATCCGGATGCGCGCAAACGCAATCTTCTCTCAAACTTCTTTACCAATTGGGACGCCAGCGGCGATCAGGTCGAGGCCGCGCAAAAAACTTTCGGCGATCTGAAGAAGTTCGCCGCTACGATGGATGCCTACTCCCGTCAGGATCGCTTTTACGTGAGCACCTTCAAAACCACTTTGCATGTCGACCCGAAAAGTTATCCCAGCCGCGTTCTCGCGCCTGCCGAGGCCGACGCCGCGCGTGGTGAGTTCTACGTCCACACGCAGCGGCCGAAAGAAGCGCAAACCGCTCTGGACGCGGCGCTCCAGGAAGATCCCAACCTGCCTGCGGTGCACGAAGGCCTTGGTGAACTGGCGTTATCGCGGCAGGATCTGGATACCGCCGAAACCGAATTCGCCCGCGCCATCAAACTCAACTCCACAAATTTCATTTCGTATTTTTTCGACGCTCGTTCCTACATGCGTCATGGCATGGTTTCGTTCGAAAATTACACCGGCGTGGTTGCTGCGCTCGAGAAATCCATCAGCATGAACCCGAATTTTGCGCCCGCCTATTCCATGCTGGCTTCGGTCTATGCCACGCGTCCAGAGACGCACCAGAAAGCCCTCATGGCGGGCCGCAAGGCGGTGCTGCTCGAACCCGGCAATCTTAGCTACGCTGTCGCGTATGGATACGTGCTGCTGCATCTCGAACATACCGCCGACGCAAAGACACTTGCCGCGCGTATTCAGGCGGCGGCTAAAACGCCGGCCGAGCAATCGCAAGCTCTGCAATTTTCCCAAGCGGTGACCAGTCGCGAAGTTTACGACCAACAGCGCGCCGCCGAGGCCGCCAAAAAAGATCATCCCGAGCCTTCCGTCTACAAAGGCACGACGCACGTGCCAACAAAAGACATCACGATCACGCCGCAAAACGCGCCTGCCTCTTCGGATCCGAACACACCCTCGCAGATTGGCGCGAGCCCCACGCGCACCGGCCCCCGAGATTATTCACTGGACGGGAAAATCACGGCCGTGGATTGCGCCGCTGGTGGCGAAGGAAAAGTAACGCTGACAGTCAGTTCCGTGCTGATGAAGTTTCATTATGGGGATTTGTCGAAAGTGCAGGTCACGTCAGCCGCGAAAACTGCGAGCGGCACGGCGCCCGCCTGCACCGCATGGAAGGGGCAAAAAGCCAAAATTACCTTTGAGCCGACCCAGAAAGACGATTACGACGGCGAACTTACCGCCATTCAGTTCTTTTGATACATGGTGCGGCCGCCAACCACAGTCTGCAGTACCTGGGTTTTCAACAAATCCCTGGCCGGAACTTTGGTTACGTCCTGCGACAGCACAATAAAGTCCGCGAACTGCCCAACTTTGATTTGCCCTTTGCGCCCTTCTTCAAATTCCGCGTACGCTGAACCTGTCGTGTACGCCTGGATGCAATCGTCGAGCGAGATTTTCTCTTGTGGCTGCCAGCCGCCCGCCGGGCCACCTTCCGGCAACTCGCGCGTCACGCAAGCATACAGTCCGCGAAACGGATTGATCGGCTCTACGCTGTAATCGGTGCCGAAGGCTAGCTTGGCTCCGGATTTTTGCAGCGAGTTCCAGGCATAGGCACCCTTGATCCGATCCGGCCCGAGGCGCTGTTCCGCCCAACGCATATCGTTGGTTTGATGCGAAGGCTGCATTGATGCAATCACGTTCAGTTTTCCGAAGCGCGAAATATCCTCGGGAGCAACCACTTGTGCGTGCTCGATGCGATCGCGACGCTCGCGCGCGCCGTTCACGCGAACGACCGACTCGAAAACGTCGAGCGCCACACGATTCGCCTTGTCACCAATGGCATGAAAGGCGAGTTGAAAGCCAGCCTTGTCGCGTTCCAGCGCCATGGACTTAAGTTTTTCCGGATCGATATTCATGAAACCGCTGGTCGTGGCATCGTCGGAATACGGGGCCAGCATCGCGGCCGTTCGCGTGCCCAGGGCTCCATCCGTGACCATTTTCAGCGCGCCGGTTTTTAACCATGGATCTGTCGTGCCAGCCTCTGACCGCCGATTCTCCAAGTCGTTCAACGGATCCATGAAATGCAGCCACTCGGTGATGCGCGCTGATAACTTCTTCTCGTTCTTCAGCTGCAGATACACCAGATAATCTTCCCACTCCGAATTATCTTGCGCCGAAGTCACGCCATTTCGGGCTAACTCCTCCAACACCATCTCGATTCCCTTGCGGCGCTCCTCGTTGGAAGGATCAGGAATGCGTTGCTCCACGAGCTCCATGGCGCCGTCTTCCTTCAACATCCCGGTTGGCTCACCGTCTTCGAAGCGTTCAATCTCTCCACCGCTGGGATTCGCGGTATCTTTCGTAATTTCCGCTTTCTTTATCGCCAGTGAATTAGCTACCGCCACGTGTCCAGAGATGTGCATCAGAAAAACTGGATTGTTTGGCGCGACCTCATCCAATTGCAGCCGGCTGGGAAATTTCTTGTCGGCCCACAGCGTCTGATCCCATCCGCTGCCCAG
>DASXBH010000079.1:0-12807 GCA_036491775.1 Candidatus Acidiferrum sp. | reverse complement strand
GAGCCGGAGTACTACAAGTGGAACCAGTGGTTCTTTTTGCGGATGCTGGAGCGCGGCATTGCGTACAAGAAAAAGAGCCGGGTGAACTGGTGTCCGAAGTGTTGCACGGTGCTGGCGAACGAGCAGGTGGTGAATGGCGGGTATTGCTGGAGGCACGAAGATACCAAGGTGGAGGCGCGGGACATTGAGCAGTGGTTTTTGAAGATTACGGAGTATGCGGAGCAATTGCTGGACGATTTGAAGACGTTGGAAGGCGGCTGGCCGGATCGCGTGATTGCGATGCAGAGGAATTGGATTGGGAAATCGGTGGGGGCGAAGGTTTGGTTTGAGGTGGAGTGGACGGGGGAAGAGAGAGGCTTTACCACAGAGGGAGCAGAGGGCCCGCAGAGTTTACAGAGAAAAGATGGTGAACGAGCACAACCAGGAATGGCTGCGCTGCGGGAGAAGATCGAGATATTCACTACGCGGATCGATACGATTTATGGAGCCAGCGCGCTGGTGCTGGCGCCGAATCATCCTTTGGTGACTCGATTGATTGCGGGGACGGCGGAGCAGGCTGCGCGCGAGGCAAAGCTGGCGGAGATGCGGCGGTCGTCGGCGAAAACGGAGGATATTGCGACGGCGGAGAAGGATGGATTTTTCACTGGGCGGTACGCGCTGAATCCGTTTAATGGGGTGAGGGTGCCGATCTGGGTGGGAAATTTTGTGCTGCTGGAGTATGGAACGGGCGCGATTATGGCGGTGCCTGGGCATGATGAGAGAGATTTTGAGTTTGCGACGAAGTTTGGGTTGCCGAAGTTGGTGGTGGTGCGAGCAGCTGAGAGCAAGGAAAAGAGAAAAGATAACGCAGAGGCGCGGAGTTTGCAGAGGAGCGCTGAGGTAGGAGTCCAAGAGGCGGAAGAAGTATTTACGGAGTATGGGGTTAGCGTGAACTCGGGGAAGTATTCGGGATTGGAGAGTGCGGCGGCGATTGAGTTGATGGCGGCGGACGCGGAAGCGGCCGGGTATGGGAAGAAGGAGATAATTTTTCGGCTACGGGATTGGGGGATTTCGCGGCAACGGTATTGGGGCACGCCGATTCCGGTGATTTATTGCGCAAAGGATGGAATGGTGCCGGTGCCGGATAAGGATTTGCCGGTGTTGCTGCCCGCGAATCCGAAGCTGACGGGCGAGGGCGAATCGCCGCTGGCGACGGACCCGGAGTTTGTGAATGTGAAGTGTCCGAAGTGCGGCGGGGATGCGCGACGGGAGACGGACACGATGGACACTTTCGTGGATTCGTCGTGGTATTTCTACCGGTATTGCGATCCGCGGAATGATCGGGCGCCATACGATCCGGGGAAGGTGAAGTACTGGTTTCCGATTGACCAGTACATTGGCGGAATTACGCATGCGATTTTGCACCTGCTGTATTCGCGGTTCTGGTGCAAGGTGATGCGGGACTTGGGATTGGTGACGCATAGCGAACCAATCGCGCGGCTCTTCACCCAGGGGATGGTATTGAAGGGCGGGCTGGCGATGTCGAAGTCCAAGGGAAATGTGGTTGGCGCGATTGATATGGCGGAAAAGTATGGGGCGGATACGGGAAGACTGTACACCTTGTTCGCGGCGCCGCCGGAGAAGGACCTGGAGTGGAGCGAGGAGAGTATTGAGGGGGCGTGGCGATTTTTGAACCGGGTGTACCGGTTGGTGGAGAAGCATGGGTCGGAGAGGGGCTTGGCCACAGAGGGAAGAGTAGAGACGCAGAGTTCGCTGGGAAGAGGGGAGTTAACGGAGAAGGAGAAGGGGTTGCTGCGGAAGGCGCATGAGACTCTGCGGCGAGTGACGCAGGATTTTGAGACGCGCTGGCATTTCAATTCGGCGATTGCGCAGATCATGGAATTGACGAATGCGATTTATGCGGCGGAGCCGCTGGAAGAGGGAGTGCGGCCGGAAGTGCGCCGGGAAGTTTTGGAATTGCTGACGTTGATGCTGGCGCCGATGACGCCGCATTTGTCGGAAGAATTGTGGGAGATGCTGGGGCACACCAAGGGATTGTGGACGGTGAGCTGGCCGGCGTTTGATGCGGAATTGGCGAAGGAAGAGGAAGTGGAAGTGGTGGTGCAGGTTAGCGGGCGGGTGCGGGGGAAGGTGAAAGTGGCGGCGGGGACCGGGCAGGACGAGGTGTTGAAATTGGCGCAGGCGGAAGCGGGCGTGGCGGGGCATCTGGCGGGGAAGAGGATTGTGAAGGTGATATTTGTGCGGGATAAGTTGTTGAATGTGGTGGCGGCGTAGAGGCAGTTATCGGGTGTGTTGAGTAAGAGAACGGACTTTACCACAGGGCCACCGAGGAGCCGCAGAGTTAACGGAGATTTTTTGGCGAGACGGGAGCTGAGATGACTAATGCTGACGGGGCGGGAGTTGCGGTGAAGAGTGCGAATGAGACGGCGGGACTGAAGACGGAGCACGGCGGGATTGTGGTGCTGGACTTTGGCGGGCAATACACACAGTTGATTGCGCGGCGAGTGCGGGAACAGCAGGTGTTCAGCGCGATTATGCCGTGCACGACTTCGGTGGAGGACATCAAGAGGCTGGAGCCGGCGGGACTCATTTTGTCGGGCGGACCGAGCTCGGTGTATGACAAGGACGCGCCGAAGTGCAACCCGGAGGTACTGGCGCTGGGGATTCCGGTGTTGGGGATCTGTTACTGGATGCAGTGGATCGCGAAGAACCTGGGCGGGAAGGTGGAACCGGCAGAGCGGCGGGAATATGGGCCCGCCCATTTGAACCTGGAGAAGACAGGCTCGCACTTATTCGGCGGGTTCCCAGAGAAGATGAAGATTTGGAATAGCCACGGGGACAACGTACACGAATTGCCGGCGGGATTTCACGCGACCGGCCGGACGTCGAATGCGATAGCGGCTGCGGAAGACCCAAAGCGCAAAATTTACGCGGTGCAATTCCACCCGGAAGTGAACCATACGGACCGGGGGACGGAAATACTGAGGAATTTCTTATTTAAGGTGTGCGAGGCAGAACCAAAGTGGAGTGGCGCCGCGTTTATCGAAGAGACGGTGGAGGCGGTGCGGCGCCGGGTGGGGGAGCACCGGGCGATCTGCGGGCTAAGTGGCGGGGTGGATTCCACGGTGGCGGCGGTGCTAGTACACCGGGCAATGGGCGACCGGCTGACGAATATTTTTGTGAATACCGGGATGCTGCGAAAGAATGAATTTGAGCACACGCTGGAGATGTATCGGGAAAGATTAGGGTTACACGTGGTGGGGGTGGACGCCTCGGAACACTTCCTGGGCAAGCTGAAAGGTGTGACCGACCCGGAACAAAAGCGCAAGATTATAGGAAATGAATTTATACAAGTATTCGCGGCCGAAGCCGAGAAACTGCAGAAAGGCGAAGCGCACGGAGATATTAAATGGCTGGTGCAGGGGACGCTCTATCCCGATGTGATTGAATCGGTATCGGTTAAGGGACCATCGGCAACGATTAAATCGCACCATAATGTGGGTGGGCTACCGGAGAAGATGCCGTTTGGGTTGGTCGAGCCGCTGCGAGATTTATTTAAAGACGAGGTACGAAAAATTGGCAGAGACTTAGGGTTACCTGAAGAGATATTGGTGAAACATCCGTTTCCGGGACCCGGATTGGCAGTTCGGCTACTCGGAGAAATCACCAGTAAAGATCTAGTAACTCTACGGGAAGCCGACGCAATCGTGGTGGACGAAATACGGAAGGCTGGTCTGTACGAGAAAGTGTGGCAAGCGTTCGCGGTACTGCTGCCGGTACGGAGCGTTGGGGTGATGGGGGACGGCCGGACGTACGGACTGACAGTAGCGGTGCGGGTGGTGCAAAGTGACGACGCGATGACGGCAGATTGGGTGCGACTGCCGGGGGAAGTGCTGGAGCGGATGTCGACGAGGATTGTAAATGAGGTGCCAGGGGTGACGCGGGTGGTGTACGACGTGAGCAGCAAACCTCCGAGCACGATCGAGTGGGAGTAAGGGATAGGGTAAAACATGTAGAATCTAAGCGGCTAGCGAAATGAAGTTAGAAGCGGAGGATTGTAAAGGGATTGTAAAGACGGAAAGGAAAAAGGCCGCTCCAGAGCGGGGGAGCGGCCTGCACAGCCGTACGGATAATTTCAAAGCGCTAACGAGCGTAGATGAAAGCTTTACCGATTGGCCATCTTCTGGGCCATATACAGGAGCAGCTTACGATCCTCGTCATCGGCCTTGCTCAGCAAGCGGCGAAGCTTGTTGAGGAAACGTGCTTCTTTGCCGGCGCTACCCCAGGCAATGTCATCACTCGACTTGCGCTTGGGCAGGTTAGGCAACTGCGGCGGTTCTTCACCGTCGTAGAAGAGTTGATAAAGTGGGCACTCGAGGGCACGCGCCAGTTTTTCCAGCGTTTCGATGGCAGGGACAGTATGTCCATTTTCAACGCGGGAGATGTAGCAACGAAGAAGGCCGGTACGTTTCTCGATGTCACCCTGGGAGAGTTTCTTTTCCTCGCGCAGAGCGCGAAGACGGTCACCGATAATCATGAGTTGAGTATTCCACACTTGGTGAAATGGCACAAGTCGATAATATTGGGTGTGCAGTGAAACGAATGTGTCTGTCGTTGGACTGGCGTTGGACAGACATGGGAAACTAGCGTAACCAAATAGAGATGGCTCGCGTCCCAAAACCAGTGGCAATTGCGCTGCCAGCGTTAGCTTCAGCGCCCGGGAGAGAGACCGCGCAAAAGGCGGACGACCGGGAGCTGGTTCGGCGCGCCCAGCACGAGGATAAGGAAGCGTTCGAGGTCCTCGTCGGGCGGCACCAGAGCCGTGTGTTCGCGGTGGCGGGAGGAATTCTGCGCAACAAAGAAGATGTGGAGGATATTGCGCAGCAAGTATTTCTGAAGGCGTATTTCTCACTAAAGCGATTTGATCAAAGAGCGGCATTCAGTACGTGGCTGTACAAGATAACGGTGAATGAGTGCTGGGATTTGTTGCGGAAGAGGAAAGTGCGGCCCTTGTTGTATGAGGCGGAACTGAGCGAAGAGCAGGTGAGGCAGTATCAGGCGTCGGAGGAAAAGACCGACGGAGCACCGGATGTGAGCGAGCGATTAGCGTCGCAAGAGCAGGTAGAGAAACTGCTAGAGTGCCTGGACGAGCGGGACCGGATGATGCTGATTTTGAAAGAAGTGCAGGGATTTTCGGTGGAAGAAATTGCGGAGATATTAGAGATTAATGGGAACACGGTGAAAGTGCGGTTATTTCGGGCGAGGCAGAAGATTACCGATCGGATGAAGCGGAAGCAACGGGTAGCCGGTGCGTAATAAGAATTGGAAAACAGGAATTGAGATAGAGAGGTGGCTTCGGGATGTTTAACTTGGGACCAACAAAGAACGCCGCTTGTGAGCGATTGCTGGAAGAACTGGAATGGGTGCCGGCAGAGAGCATTGAAGTAATTGCGCCGGAAGACATGCTGCGAAGAGTTTCAGAAGATAGCCAGCAGCACGCGCGGGCGTGCGTTAACTGCAGTGAAGCGGTGGAATTAGTAGTGGAGAGTCGAAATGCGTTGCGGCCTCTGCGAGAGAATGCGAGGGAGGCGGGTCCGTGGTTTACAACGCGAGTGATGCGAGCGATTGAGACGAAGGAAGCAGAGATTGAAGAGCGGCAGAATGGAGTGTGGGTGAGCGTGAGGAATCTGGCGCCACGGTTGATCGCGTTTTGCGCGCTGCTGCTGGCGGTGGGAAGTACCTGGGCGATTCAACTGCATCGCGCGGAGCAAGCGAGACAGATGAGCACACAACAGGCAGAAGGCTTGTTTGATAGCGGGCCGGGCGGGCAGCCGAGCGACGACGGAGTGGCGATCTTCAGCAGTGCAGAGGCGCGTCCATGATGCCAGAAACCCGGCAGAAAGCAGCGCTATGGCTGGCGCTGGTATTTATTGTGGGACTGGCGACGGGAGGCGTGTTCGGGTACAGCTTCGCGCATAGAAGCTATGCGGCGGTTCGGGCAGAACATCAATTGAGTGACGCGGGAAGGCGCGCGCAGAAGGTTGCCGAAATGACGGCGGCGGTTGGGTTGACGCCGGAGCAAGCGCAGAAGGCGGACGCGATTATTGCGGACACACAATCGCAGATCAAGAGCATGCGGGACAAGACGAGCGCGGATGTGGATGCGGTACGCAAGGCCGGCCGGGAACGCATGCGGTCGTTTTTGACAGCGGAACAAGCGCCGAAGTTTGACGAGTTTGTGCGGAAGATTGATGAAGAGCGGAAGAAGCAAGGGATGCAGGGGAAGTAATTGGCGAGTGTGCAGTAGAGGTGGAGTCTCCTTCCTAGACTGATTTACTGAAAGAGTGATGCGGTGGATATGCCGGGGAATCGGTGTGCCCGCGCGGCACCAACTGAAAAACAGGACTGAGACCAGGCCAGATCCCGGCCATGATACTGATCATTCTTTGCCTTGTGGCCGACCTCATCGCGAGGTGTTCTGTTGCCGCCGGCGCTCGCTGGCTTCTCGCATTTCGGTGAGGTCGCCGGCCGGACGTATCTCGAAAATGGTGCCGTACTTGAGGGCGGGATGCTGAGAAATGAGTTGGTGAGCGTGATTCATGTCGCGGGCCTCGAGGAAGAGAATGCCGCCGAGTTGTTCCTTGGTTTCGGCGTAGGGACCATCCGTCGTGGCGACTTTGCCGTTCTTCCAATAGAGGGTTAACGCGGTTTCGGCAGGTTGAAGCGGTTCTCCACCGTCCCAGTGGCCGTTGTCGCGGAGATGGTCGTCGTAGGTAAGGCAGGTGTCGATCATCGCTTGCTTCTCGGCCTCCGTCATGGCGTCGTGTTTGCTTTTGTCGTAGTAGCCCAAACAGATGTATTTCATGGTTCGTCTCCTCGTTCCTCTATCTCTGGGTAGGCGCCAGCGGCACAGTTGCCGATCTTCTGTCACGGTTTGACGTAATGAAGGGCAACGGATCCTGATGCAAAAAACTTCGATTCAACACGTTTCAATTGTAATTTCCCGGGCAGGCTGACACCTTCCCACAAGCGTCTCCCTTCTCCTGCGATGGTTGTCCCAACGACAAAACGATATTCATCAATCAGGCCAAGCTGCATCAGTTGTGAAGAGATATCGACGCCACCGACCAAAATATTTCCGCCTCGCTGTTGTTTCAATTCAAGTATTTCGTCGCGAAGATTCGTATGAGCAATTCTCGTATTCTTATCTTCAGCGCTGTTTAATGATCGTGAGAAAACAAGTTTGTTAGTGGAGTCGAACGCCCGGGCAAATTCGGTATCTGCTTTTGTCTGAGACTGGTTTTTGAGGACATCAGGCCAATAGGGAACCATCAGTTGATAGGTTTTACGCCCAAAGACCAGCAGGTCAACCTCTCGCGTGAGGTGAGTAAAATATTCAAGTGTTTCTTCATCGACAGATTGTTTGGTGTGGTCGCAGCAGCCATCCAGGGTAACGTTGATCGCGAAGATCAGCTTTCTCATTTGAGCGCTCCGTTTTTGCTATGCCGTCTGACGCCGGCTTACGGCTTCCCGCCCATAGTGCCCGTCCGCAAAGGCCCATTAGGCTTGTACATGTTGATGATGACGCCCGATGCCAGAGCTTTCGTGCTGACGAACTCGAACGAGCGTGGCGGGGTTCGGTCCGCAAAGATGCGCTTCCCCGTTCCCAAAAGGACCGGATAGACGACCAGCAGAACTTCATCCGCAAGCCCATGCTCGAGTACCGGCGATGTCAGGGTGGAGCTACCCCAAAGGATAAGGTCCGACCCGTCTAGCGCCTTGATGCGGCGAATACTCTCGATGATGTCCGGTCCGAGGCTCTCGGCCGGTCCCCATGCAAGACTTTCCGGACGGTGAGTAGCGACATATTTTTTCGCCGCATTGATGCCGTCCGCCATCGGACTGCTTGGCGCCTTTGGCCAGGAGCCCGACCAGAGATCGTAGGTGCGACGGCCAAGCAGCAGATCGAAGCTCTTGCCATGCGCGGCGAGGATTGCATCTCTGCCAGCGGGGATTCGATAGGGCGCGGTCCAGTCGCTGTAGGGGAAATCGCCGTCGTCAGCGGAGTGCTGGATCACGCCGTCCAGCGAGATATGTTCCATGATCTTGAGCTTTTTCATTGCGTCTCCTTTAATCCTTTCGTATGGGTGTGCCGTCTCACGCTCGACGGGAGCATGCGCGGTAAACACTATTCCGGTGGCATGTCCATCCGAGCAAAAGGGCGCACCTCGCCGGACGCCCGGCAGACGACGGCGCCTTTACGTGTCCACACCAGCGCCTCGTCCATGTCAGCGGCTTCCCCTATCGAAAGACCGCCTATGTGCTCCTTGGTCTCCAAGTAGGGTCCGTCGGTGATAAGCACCTTGCCATCGGGCTGCGCCCGCAGTGACTTCGCTTCGCTCGCCGGGCTCAGGCCGCCAGCGAAAATCTCTTTGACACCAGCAGCCGCCATCTCTTCGTTGAGCGCGTCGAAATCGCTTTCCATCTCTTTGTCCTGGGAGGACGGGTCAAAGTTGTCCGGCAGGTAAATCGTAGCCAAAAATTGCGTCATTCCTTCCTTTAAGGGCGCTTGGGCCAGCAACCCGGTAGGGTCACTGCGAAAAAAGGAGCGCACCTCAACCGGCGCCCGACACGCGATGACGGCCTTGCGTGCCCAGGCCAATGCCTCGTCCATGTCAGCGGCTTCCAGTATCCAGAAACCGCCCACGTGCTCCTTGGTCTCCAAGTAGGGCCCGTCGGTGATAAGCACCTTGCGATCAGGCTGAATTCGCAGCGACTTCGCTTCGCTCGCCGGACGGAGCCCGCCAGCGAAGAGCCTGACACCCTTAGCCGCCATCTCCTCGTTGAGCACGTCGATATCGCGTTCCATCGATTTGTCGACGCTAGACGGATCAAAGTCGTCCGGCAGATGAATCGCAACCAAATATTGCGTCATGAGTTCTCCTATCACGGTGTTCTCCCCTGAGTGGGGGCCAGCGCAGCCTTGCGCGCTGGATGGTTCACCCTGTAGTCGTCGGGCAGGGAAAAAATCGACAGCAGAGGATAACTATTCTAGAGGAAAACTGGGACAGGCCGGACGTTTACCAATCTACATTCGCTCGAAAAACTGGGGAGCGTTCCGCCTGTCCCGGGCTCTCCGGGTCTTTCGTCCTATCTTTGGCCCGGCGGGACTTAACGTTTGCCGCTGGGTCGTTACATGCTCGGTGCCAGAGTTCCATCGGACCACTTGTCTACGCCTACCAGGAAGACGGAAAGTGGCGGGAAGGATTTGAGTTGTGGGTAGGATTGCGCGGAGATGTACCAGTAGTTTACGGAGAGGACCGGGGGATTTGTGAGATTTGCGCCCCAGGCTGCATCGTCTTTCGCAGTTCCATAGAACATCAGGTGGGGGAGGTTGTGGCCGCCGTTATCGGTGAGATACGAGGCCTTCGACATCATGTAGCAGAGCGACCCCGGCTCCAGAGCTGGCAATTCTTTTTTCTCTATTGCTGATTTGATTGCGGCGATGACTTCGGGTTTGGAATGGCCGGCCAGGAGTAGTTCGGTGCGTTTGAATGCGTAAGGCAAGATGAAGCGGGCGGCGGGCGGGTTGAGGCAATCCGCGGCGCGAATTTTTGGGTTCCAAAATTCTGGGTGGTCGAACATGGCCATCCATCCGCGTCCGACCCAGCAGACCCAGCCGTTTTTGCCTTGGACCGCGGTCTCGTAGCCGTGGCGGGTGAAGACGATGACTGAGGCGTCGTGAGAGATGGCGTCTGGGGCGGCGCTGCGGGCCAGGGCGATTTCCGCGTCGCGATCCATTAGATATTGTTCGACCGGGGCCATCGACGGATATGGCTGTTGGGGGTCTTGTGCGGCTGCAGGCCGGGATGCGATCAGCGCGGCGACGAGTACGAATGCGCTTAGGAAAATGCTGTGTATTTGATTTCGGGTCATCGCTTTCCTCCACACTTTCTCGTTTTCTGCTGCCCCGTTCATGCTTCGCCTGAACCTATACTTGTCGAACATTTAGCGAGGTTCCGTTCCGTCTGACCACCGTTGCACGCCAATCGCGAACATAGTCAGGTGTTCGTGGTCGTCGCTCATAGCAAGGATGGGAGAACCCGGGAGACCCGCTCCCCAGGTTGCGGGGTCGGTCTGCGAAAAGTAAAACATGACGTGGGGAGGCCAGTGTTTGACGCTGTCGCCGCCGTATCCTTGCTTCGACATCATGTAGCACATCGCCCCGGGTTCCATCGCCGGCAGTTCTTTTTTGGCGACGGCGGCGACGATGGCCTCGTCGACCTGAGCTTTGGTGCGTCCCGCCAGGATCAAGTCCGTCCTTTGGATGTTGCGCAGAAGGACGGAACGCGCGGCTGCCGCGTTGTAGCAAATCGGTGTCCGCACTTTAGGATTCCAAAAGTCAGTATCCGGTGCGGAAGTCCACGAACGCTCCACGATACACACGAAACCGTTTTTGCCTTTGACCGCTGTTTCGAAACCATGACTTCCAAGAACCAGAACCTCTGCATCGCCTGAGACGGACTCCGGTGCTGCGCTGCGCGCCAGAGGGATCTCGGCAGTTCGGTCCATACGATACTGCTCGATCGGGGCCATGCTCGGATACGTTGTCTTGGCATCCTGTGCCATCGCTTGGTACGCCGTACCGAACACAACGAGCAGTGCGAAGCTTTTGATGACGATTGCGCCTGCCTTCTGTTTCCGCATTGGTTTCCTCCTGAGAATGGGCCTTTTTCGCGAGGCCGTCCTGCAACGTGCAGCGCTTCGTAGCCGTCGCTGCCCGCTTACCTACATCAGTTCTTTAAAGTCAGCTCAGTTGTTTCAGTCGGGAGACGGATTGAAGAAGATCTCACGCACTTCGACATGCCCCCGGGTGGCGACGACGCCTTTGTGCGCCCAGGCCACCGCCTCGTTCATGTCAGGGCATTCCAATATCCAAAAACCGCCGATGTGCTCCTTGGTCTCAAGATACGGCCCGTCGGTGATGAGAACCCCGCCATCGGACTGCGGGCGCAACGACTTCGCGGACCCAAGGCCGCAAGCGAATTTCCTGACGCCGGCAGCAATCATCTCTTTGTTGAGTGCGTGGATCTCGCGGCCCAGAGCTTCGTCCACTTGAGACGGGTCGAAGTCGTCGGGGAGGTAACCAGCAACCAAATATTGCGGCATAGTGTTCTCCTTTGTATGGTGTTCGAGCCAGCAGCATAGGCTTGCGCGCTCGCTCGTTCATCCTATAGTCGTCGCGCAGGGGAAAAATCGACAGCCGAGGCTAACTTTTTTTGATTCAATTCCGAAAGCCACCGCGCCTTAAAACGGCGCTACAGTTCCTTCCTGCCAGAGGGTAATCCGGTTACGCTCACTGAGTTTGGTAGTAGAATCGCGGCATGTCAGATCTGGTTCGGTCCCGCCACAGCGCAAAAGCGATGGGATTGCTTTTGTCTCTTGTGCAGATGATGTTGCTGTTCATGACGGTTTACTTCCCATCATTTTCGACGTTCTCTCTTTCTGCCTGATTTGTCGAGCAAACCTACATGTTGCTCCCCGTACCATGGACGGTCTTAATCAGGCAGGGGTATCAAGCTGCTGGATGAAAGTTGTGATGAGCCATGCGGCCCTCTGGGGTTCTCGCTGCAATATCAAGTGTGGCGCGGGAATTAATTTGTATAGAGTGTCCGGCCTGATTTGAGAAATTTCGTCCCCACAATATGCCGACAACAGCTTGTCATTTCCCGCTCGCAGGTACATTAGGGGAGCCTTTGTTCTCCTCAGGTCATCGCTTGCATTGCAATTTAGCACCTCTCGCACACGGGCACTCAAAACCTCTGGATTAACCCCCTGCAGCACTCGGCGAAGATTTTGAACAAGCGGGGGAGGCGCGTTCCTCCCTACAAGAAAATATTCATAGATTAAGCGAGGCGGCCTCAGCCTGAAAAACCAAGGCTTTGCTAACGCTCTAACAACTTTCGACCATTTTCCAACTGGATTGCCAATAAACCCTGCACAAATGACTACGGCAGCTAGATTTGGAGGGCTAGTCGCAGCGTAGCTGACAGCCAAGGGCGTTGAGAACGATTCGGCCACTAGCACGAATCGCTCGGATTTAGGGACGCTCTCGCTCACAAACGGCTGCAAATCCGTATATGGCAAAAATCTATCTGTTGGATACGAAACAGTCGTGGCAATCAATGATGGAGGAAGGGCTGCGATAAAATCTGCAAATAGTTTTCCAGTTCCATCAAGGCCGGGAAGAAGCACCAAGTGTTTGAGCGTCAATTCTCCTGCCTTCAAATTGCGAGTGTGACGGGGAATTATACTTCCCGAGCTTGCCTAAGTCCCGATTTGTCGTGCCGGAAGGAGAAAATCGACCACCAAGCCGAAGTTTTATTTCAATTCCTCGAGGCGCTTGGCGAGAAAACGGCGATCTGGTTCCTTTTGCGCCAGGGCGAGCGCCTTCTGATACGAAGCACGGGCTTCCGGAATCCGTCCTAATCTGCGGCACAGATCCGCACGGGCAGAGTGCGCCAAGTGATAGTGGGATAGGTGCTCGCGCGCCAGCAAGTCATCGATAAGAGAAAGACCCTTCTCCAGACCTTCGCACATCGCAATGGCGACCGCGCGGTTCAGTTCGACAACCGGGGATGGATGAATCTGAAGCAAGCGGTCGTAGAGCAGAGTAATCTTGCGCCAGTCGGTGGATGCCACGGAGGAACTCCCGGCGTGAACGGCCGCAATGGCCGCCTGCAAAGTGTAAGGACCGAAGCGGCGCGATCGAAGAGCGGTTTCGGTGAGCGAGATGCCCTCGGCGAT
>DASXBH010000078.1:0-4267 GCA_036491775.1 Candidatus Acidiferrum sp. | reverse complement strand
TGGTCGCAGATTACGATGCATGATCATGTGCGCTTGAAGGAAGGCGATCGTAGTGCCGAGGCACAGCAAGCCGTGTTTGTGAAGGCTGACGAATCGGCGGTGCTCAGTGGGCAGGCGATGGCGCGGGATGCGAGCAGCGAGACCCGTGCCGCGAAGATTATCTTTCATCAATCAACCGGTGAAATGGAAGCCGAAGGCAATGTGCGCTCGACGGATCTTTCCGCGAAGGCGAGCAGCGTAAGTTTCAGTTCTGCAGCCTCGAATATTTCCGCGGACAGCATGAAGGGAAATTCGAAGACGGGGCACGCGCTCTATACAGGGCACGCGCGATTGTGGCAGGGCGCGTCGGTGCTACAGGCGGATTCGATCGATTTGCAGCGAGCAACGCGTGTTCTAGTGGCAAACGGAAATGTGAAGGCGGTATTTTTGCAGGCTCCGCACGCCGAAACGCAGGCACAGATGGCGGGCGTCACGCAGGTTTCAACTTCATCGTCGACGACAAGGCCCAAGCCGCCTACGGTGTGGCACATCTCCTCGGGGACGCTGACATATTGGGACGCGGAAAACCGCGCGCACCTGGAAAAGGACGTGGTGGTGCAATCGCCCGAAGAAAAGATACGCAGCGCGGCGCTGGATCTGGAGTTCACCCGGGATGCGAGCGCCAAGGGCACCGGGCCGACCGCCGGAGGCGCAGCGCAGATCAGCCGGGCGGTGGCGACAGGGGGCGTGGTGGTGGAGCAATCCGGGCGACGCGGCACCGCAGATCGAGGCGTGTACACGGCTGCGGATCAGAAATTCGTCTTAAGTGGAGGAACGCCCACGCTTTACGATGCCACGGAAGGCACCACAACGGGGCGTGAATTGACCTTCAATATTGCGGATGATACGATCATCGTCGACTCGGGAAATGGATCGCGAACCCTTACCAAACATCGAGTTCAGTGACGGATTGCTGCCGCACTTTTCGTGACACGGAATGCCCAAACTCCAAGGCGTCGATCTCAGTAAATCCTACCGCGGACGCAGAGTAGTCGATAACGTCGAAATAGAAATCGCACAGGGAGAGGTCGTAGGACTTCTC
Organism: Candidatus Acidiferrum sp.; assembly: GCA_036491775.1. Classification (GTDB taxonomy): domain Bacteria; phylum Acidobacteriota; class Terriglobia; order Acidiferrales; family UBA7541; genus Acidiferrum. The sequence goes on along the minus strand of DASXBH010000078.1, from coordinate 3,186 downwards.
GGGCCGAATGGCGCGGGGAAAACCACCACGTTTTACATGATTGTTGGGCTGGCTCGCCCTGATTCCGGCCGGGTACTCCTGAATGGCGACGAAATTACCGATCTGCCCATGTATCTGCGGGCGCGAAGCGGTATCAGCTACCTGCCGCAAGAGCCTTCGGTGTTTCGGCAACTGACCAGCGAGCAGAACTTACTGGCGGTTTTGGAGACGCTGCCCTTGACGCCGGAGCAGCAGCGCGATCGGTTGGAAGAACTGCTGGCGCAGATGGGCCTGGAAACGGTACGGCAGAGCAAAGCGTACATGTTGTCGGGCGGGGAACGGCGGCGACTGGAGATTGCGCGGTCATTGACGCTGCAGCCGGCGTTCATTCTGCTGGACGAGCCATTTTCGGGGATTGACCCGCTTACCGTGAAGGATTTGCAGGATTTAATTCGCGATTTAAGCCGTTCAGGCATCGGGATTCTGATCACAGACCATAACGTACGGGAAACACTCAGCGTCACCGATCGCGCGTACATCGTAAATCATGGGAGAATCATGAAGAAGGGTACGCCGCAAGACCTGAGCAATGACTCCGAAGTGCGTCGCGTCTACCTCGGTGATAGCTTCCGGCTGAATTAGGTTTATGCTAGTAACTGAGAACGGGACCCATGGCTTGGCAAGGACTCAAACTTAATCTCAAGGTAACCCAGAAGCAGATTCTGACGCCGGGACTGGTGCAGATGGTCAGCGTGTTGGCGCTGAACCGGCTGGAACTGCGCGAGATGATTAACCAGGAGATGATAGCCAACCCGGTCCTGGAAGAGTTGTCCGAAGAACCCACGGTCAGTGATAACTACAGCGACGAAACGTTTCTGAAGGCGGAAACCGAGAAAGTACCGGAAAAAAAGGAAGCAAATCCCTTTGATGAGTTTGACGTGGGGAGCTTTTTTAACCAGTACCTGGACACGGGCGGAGATGGCGGGCAGTCGCAAGAGCGCGAAGTCAGCGAGCGACCTTCGTTCGAAAAGTTCCTTTCCTCTGCCGCAGGGCTCACGGATCACCTTGCCTGGCAACTCAGCGTAACAATTTGTTCGGATGCAGTCCGGGAGATTGCGGAAAACATCATCGGCAATCTGGATGAGAACGGATACCTGACCGCTTCGCTGGAAGAACTGGCGCAGGACGGAAAGTATAACCAGGACGACCTGGAAGATGCCATGGCGGTAGTTCAGGATTTCGATCCGATCGGAGTGGGCGCGCGCGATTTGCGCGAATGTTTATTGCTGCAGATCAAGGCGTTTGACCCGCAGAACACGTTGGCGGCTCAAGTTGTTTCCGACCATTTGAAGCAACTGCAATCGAATCAGTTGAAGGAAATTGCCCGGGCGCTGAACCGCCCGATGGACATCGTGAAGCACGCCATCGACAGCATCAAGAAGCTCGACCCGCGGCCAGGGCTGCGCTACAACAAGACGGAACCGCGACTGGTCGAGCCGGACGTTTATTTTCGAAAAGTAGATGATATGTGGCAGGTCTTCCTGAATGAAGACGATATGCCGCAATTGCGTTTGAGTCCCACGTATCGCCGGTTGTTGACGCGAGATGCTGCCGACAAGGAAGTACGCAACTACGTCAAGGAACGGTTCACGGCGGCGATTCAGTTGATGAAAAATATTGAGCAGAGGAAGCACACCATTTTGCGGGTCTGCCAGTCGATCATTGCGCGGCAGGGCGAATACCTGGATCAGGGCCCAGACGCATTGAAACCGATGATGATTAAAGAAGTGGCAGAAGAAGTGGGCGTGCACCCGTCGACGGTGAGCCGCGCGGTGGCCAGCAAGTACGCGCATACGCCGCAGGGCGTGATCGAGTTGCGCTCGTTTTTCAGTGAAGCGGTGAATGGGCCAGAGGGCGGCGGCATGTCCCTGCTGACGCTGAAGCGGTTGGTCAAGAAAATGATTGATGAGGAAGATTCCACCAAGCCGTTGACCGACGAGCAAATTGCGAAGAAGTTGGACGACAACGGCATCCACGTGACGCGGCGCACCGTGGCCAAATATCGCGAAGACATGCGAATCCCCAGCACGCACCAGCGCCGGGTGAAAAGCTGAGACGCGCCAAGCCCGTGAAGCGCGCTACCCGCACTCCCCGAAAACAGAATCTGGGCCGGCAACTTGTCATCCTTACTGGTCTGTCCGGGTCTGGAAAAAGCACGGTCCTCAAAGCGTTTGAGGACATGGGCTACTACTGTGTCGATAATCTGCCGGTGGAACTGATTCCCATATTTGCGGAGTTGCATGCGGCGGGACAAGGGGACTTTGCGCGGGCGGCGTTGTTGGTGGATGCGCGTGAGGGGCTGCAACTGGAGAAATTGCCGGGATTACTGCGGCATCTGCGGCGGGAACATCCGATCATTCTGGTATTTATTGAAGCGCACGATGATGCGCTGTTGCGGCGATATAGCGAAACGCGGCGTCCGCATCCGCTGGGCAAAGATTTTTCAGTGCGCGAGAGTTTGCATCACGAGCGGCTGCTGATGGAGCCGATCCGCAAGCTGGCGGATGTGGTGCTGGATACGTCGCAATTCAACGTGCACGAGTTGCGGCACTTCGTGAACGAACGATTCAAGTCGGAGAACAAGCGGCCGTTGTTAGTGTCGCTGGTCAGCTTTGGCTACAAATATGGAGTGCCGACCGACGCGGATCTGATGTTTGATGTGCGATTTTTGCCCAATCCTCATTTCGTGCCGAAGTTGCGGCCGCTTTCCGGCAGAGATGGAAAGGTGCGGAGGTATATTCAGTCCTTCCCGCAGACTGGGGAATTCCTGAAACGTATTCAGGGGCTGCTGACCTATTTGATTCCGCACTACATCGAAGAAGGCAAAAGCTATTTGACGATCGCGTTTGGCTGCACCGGCGGCAAGCACCGGTCAGTGATGATGGCGGAATGGATGAAGCACGCGTTGGAGAAGCGCGGCTTCGCTTCGCGGTTGATGCATCGTGATATCGAGAAGTAGATTGGTGCGGTGTTCGAGGGCTTCCCAGGGCCCGGAAACTTGACACACTGCGCTACAGCCGAATAGCGTACCAAGTAGGGGTTAGGAGTCTGTCCGGGGGCAGGATCTGGTTTGCTCGTATCACCTCAATTAAAACGCTTGCTGGGCTACGTGAAACCGTACCGGTTTTCTCTGGCGGTCGGGGTAGT
>DASXBH010000077.1:0-3556 GCA_036491775.1 Candidatus Acidiferrum sp. | reverse complement strand
CAGGAACGGAGCGCTGTGCCCTTAAGAGCTATTGAGTACGCGGTATTTTTTGCTGCCGCCATTCCATTTATTTTTTACGTGCTGGCAATCTACAGCGCCGCTCGCTATTTTTGGCGTTCGCGAAATTCTGCCGCAACGAATCGCGATTTTGTTCCTCCCATCAGTAATCTAAAGCCGGTGCGCGGACTCGATCCTGACGCGTATGAGAATTTTGCGAGCTTTTGCCGCCAAGACTATCCGGACTACGAACTGCTTTTCTGCGTGACCGACCAGACCGATCCTTCGGTCCCGGTTATACAGAAATTGATGAAAGACTTTCCGGAGCGGCAGATTCGTCTGCTATATAGCGCGGGCCACATGGCGATTAATGACAAAGTGGCAAAACTGCGGCTGATGGAACGGGAAGCGCAGCACGAATATCTGGTTATCAACGATTCGGACGTACGCGTCGATCCCGGCTATTTTCGGAGAATCATCGCGCCGCTGCGCGACTCCAAGGTTGGCGGGGTGACTTGCTTCTATGTGTCGGTAGGGGAAGGATCGTTTACCGACAAGCTTCAGACAGTCGGGATGATTTCAGATTTCTACGCAGGATTGCTGGTGGCGTGGCAACTGGACGGAATTCATTTCGCGCTTGGGCCGACGATGGTTTCCACCAAGCAGCGGGTGCGCGGCTTTGGAGGATTTCAGGTATTGGAGAATCGCCCGGCAGATGATTTGCTATTTGGCAGGCTGATTGCCGAACAAGGCGTGGAAGTGCGATTGTTGCCTGATACAGTGGAAACCGTTCCTGATTTCCAGGGCTTCGGACAGCTGGTGTCGAAACGCTTGCGTTGGATGACGGTGATGCGTGCGATGCGGCCGTGGGGGCACTTTGGATTGTTTTTTACCTGGGGGCTGCCCTGGACCACGCTCGCGGTGCTTATTCACCCGACGTTAGCGGTGGCCGTGGTGTATTGGGGGCTGTATTTGGCGTTTCGCCTGGCGATTACCTGGTTGATCGGGGTTAAAGGACTGAAGCAGCACGGGCTTTGGAAGAAGATGGCGTTGATTCCTCTTTGGGATGCGACTGCGTTCCTGATTTGGCTGGTGAGCTTCACGCGAAGCTCGATTCGCTGGCGCGGTGTCGATTATCAGTTGAGGAATGGAGAGTTTGCGGCAGCCATGGGCGCGCCCGTTCCGAATTCGATGAGTAAAACGGATTCCTAGAACGGTTACTCCAGGCGCCAACTTTCAGGAAATCTCTCCGTGATCGCCGACAGGGTCAGTTCTTCTTCTCTTTGCCCGCGGTGACATGAGCAGCAGCCTGTGCCGCATTTCCAGAAACGCCCGCGCCAACGTGGGTCTGCATGCGGCGCTCATTTCTCGGTTCACGCCAATTTACTTGCGGCAGCATGATGGTGGTGTCGACGCGGTCGCGATACTTCACGGCGATGTTCATGAGCGAATCGAGCAGAGATTCGGAGAGGAAATGCGGTTGCAAACCAAGATCAAGTAACTTGGAATGCTTGGCGTTGTAATAGTGCTGTTCTGCTTCGACTCGCGGGTCGGGAAGGTGGTCAATCTCGACTTTCATGCCCAGATCTTTTCCGGCTTCTTGCACTTTCTTCGCGATATCGAGGACCGAAAACTGTTCGGTAAACTGGTTGTAGACGCGGCATTCGCCCTTTCCAGCGGGATTCAGGCAGGCCAATTCAACGCAGCGAACCGTGTCACGAATATCCAGGAAGCCACGAGTCTGGCCTCCCTTTCCGTAAACGGTCAATGGCTGGCCGATGGCTGCTTGCACGCAGAAGCGATTCAGCACCGTGCCGAACACTTCATCGTAATCGAGGCGATTGATTAAGCCTTCGTCAAGCGCGATTTCGTCGGTCATGGTGCCGTAGACTACGCCTTGATTCAGGTCGGTGGCACGAATGCCCCAAATTTTGCAGGTGAACATCATGTTGTGGCTGTCGTGAACTTTGGAGAGATGATAGAAGGAGCCGGGCTGCTTGGGGAACGGCAACACATCGCGGCGGCCGTTGTGTTCAATGTTGATGTAGCCTTCCTCGATGTCGATGTTGGGAGTGCCGTATTCGCCCATCGTGCCAAGTTTGATCAAATGGCAGTCTGGCTGCACTTCGCGAATCGCGAACAGAACATTTAGAGTGCCAACGACGTTGTTGACCTGGGTGAAGACCGCGTGCTTGCGATCGATCATGGAGTATGGAGCGGAGCGTTGTTCGGCGAAATGGATGATGGCGTCAGGCTGGACCTGCTTGACGGTGGAGAGGAGAAAATCGTAGTCCATAACATCGCCGACGAAGAGATCGATGTTTTTCCCGGTGAGCCGCGTCCAGATGCGGAGACGATCACTTAGCGGGAGGATGGGCGTGAGAGTCTGGGCTCCAAGCTCGTGGTCCCAGAGCCGGCGGACGTAGTTGTCCACGATGGATACCGAGTGGCCTTTCGCGGAAAGATAAAGGGCCGTCGCCCAACCACAGTAGCCATCTCCACCCAGAACAATAATTTTCATAGCTTCCTCTCGGATAAGTGTACCGAATCAAATGTGCGCGAGATATTCAGGTCCCAGTGAGTCTTCCGTATAAAGACCAAAGCGGTTCCGCAGAACCTTAATAATTATCGCTTTTTATGCGGAATTCGCGAAACAACTATTACGGCTTACTTAAGGACCCTACCGGAAGACTGGTGCTTGCGGTTTCCGCAGATTCGTCCTCGTAAGGATGAACGATGCGTCCCATCCCGAACAGATAAACCAGTAATCCTAGGGCTCCCACCGCAAGGTTCCATATCCGAAGACAAAGCAAAGTCTCCGCGCCGCCGCTCATTTTTGCCAAGGAAAACAGCGTATTGAATGCCGTTTCGCCTACGCCGATCCCACCCGGAGTCAAAGGCAGGCTATTTACCAAATGTCCCAGCGGCGCGACCAACGCCAGATTCACGGAAAATAGCCCAGGATTCACGACCGTGAAGCCAAGTGCCGTGACCACGATGAGCGCCATATTGGCCAGCAGCGAGAGCAGCAGCGCAATAAACAGCTTGCCCCGCGCTTTCCCTTGCGCGGCCATGGCATCCACCACGCGTAGCGCAAGATTCTTGATACTTGGCCACTTTCCGAGCAGCGAGGATACCCAAGAACGACTAGGTGAAAAGAACATCGTCAATGCAGCGCCGGCCAGCATCGCTGCGGCAAGCAGCGCATCCATCCAAAGAAGCCGTCTAAGAACCGGAACCGAACGAAGCAATGCCTGGAAGAATGGCGCAAAAAGAAGCGGCAGCAGAACCAGGGAAAATAAGCCTACTAATCGATCGAGAATCAGAATCGTCGTAACTTCAGCGCGCCTGCCGTGATTTTCTTTCGTGGCGTAATACACCTTGGCAATATCGCCGCCCGCCGCGCCGGGTAGAAATGTGGAAAAGAGAAAACCGATGAGATTGAGTTGGAGAGAATTCCAGAGTGACAGGGTGAGGCTAGCGCTTGCAAACAAGAGCGAAGCGCGGAACGACATCAGAACGATATCCAGAAGCAGAACGCAAACCGCCAATATGCTTA
>DASXBH010000076.1:0-4061 GCA_036491775.1 Candidatus Acidiferrum sp. | reverse complement strand
GGACAACACACGCCGATTGGCCACGTGAAGGTGGCCGCTACATCTGTACCTGTGCGCGGGTAGCTTCGACGAAGTAAGATGAGGGCTATGCACAGGATTCGCGGGTATCGGCGGTGGGCTGCGGGGACGCAGCCGGAGTGTTTGCATCTGCCGTACGTGTCGTCGCGGCGGCGCGCGCCGACGAAGCCGCTGGTCGAGATTCCACAAACATTATCGGAGATCACCGGGCCGGGTTGGGGAGCGCGCGATGTTGTGAAGGGCGCGTGCGATCTGACGGCGCAGCATGCGGGAAGTCCGCTGGGACCGCGGATTATTGTGAGCGGCAGAGTGCTGGATGAAGATGGTCGTCCGCAACCGAATATGTTGGTGGAAATCTGGCAAGCCAATGCGGCAGGAAGATATTTGCATCGCAACGATCAGCACAATGCGCCATTGGATCCCAACTTCACGGGTGAGGGACACACGATGACGGATGAGCAGGGGCGCTACCGGTTCGTGACGATACGGCCGGGGGAATACGCGTGGGGAAATCATCACAATGCATGGCGGCCGGCGCACATTCATTTTTCGCTGTTTGGTCCGGCGTTCGCGACGCGACTGGTGACGCAAATGTATTTTCCCGGCGATCCGCTGCTGGCGTTTGATCCAATTTTTAATTGCACCGCGGACGAGCAGGCGCGCAACCGGCTGATTTCGCAATTCGATTGGGACACCACGGTGCCATGTGAAGCGCTGGGATATCACTTCGACATTATTTTGCGCGGCAGGGAAGCTACGCCGATGGAAGATGGGCATGACCGTGGCCGATAAAACGGAGCGGCAGGTGAGCAAGATTGGACATGCGACTACCTGGCAAACAATTGGGCCGTTTTTCAGTATTGGGCTGCAGCGCGGCTACGTGAAGGAAGTGGCTGGTCCCGGAGTTGCGGGCGAGCGAATCGCGATTGAAGGACGGGTGTTCGATGGCGATGGGCTGCCGATTCCGGATGCGGTGCTGGAAATTTGGCAGGCGAATTCGTACGGGAAGTATGCGCATCCGGAGGATCCGCAAGATAAACCTTTGGATGAAGGTTTTTTAGGCTACGCGCGAATACCTACTGGTGAGGACGGCGGATTTGCGTTCACAACGATCAAGCCGGGGCCGGTGTGCGTCCCGGGAGAGAAGGCGCAGGCGCCGCACATTTTAGTGGGATTGATGATGCGTGGATTGTTGCGGCGAGTGGTGACGCGCATGTATCTTCCCGACGAGCCGCTGAACGCGGCGGACGAAATATTGCAGCGCGTGGAAGCGGCGCGGCGCGGGACACTGCTATCGGTGCCGGATGAGACAAAGCAGGGCGTCTATCGCTGGGATATCCATATGCAGGGCGAAGAGGAAACGGTTTTCTTTGAGTTTTGAAATGAGATGAGAGAAACGGAAAGAGAAAGTGAATTCGAGGTGATCGGAAGTTTGAAGAGCACAGCGAGGAATCGCGGTGCCACGGGAGGCGGAGAGCTGGGAATTCTAGTCGGTGCGTAGAAGCATGGCGGTGCCCCCGCGGAGGGAGACGTCGCCATGATCGGAGGCTAGTGTGATTTCTCCGGCAGGTTCGGTTCTGCCGGCGTGCTTGATGGTGACGCCGTCTATGCCGTAGACGCCGCACGCGTCGGCAGAAAAAACCCAGAGGGCCTGGAGCTGATCGTCATCATCGAGAGGTCCGCGGCAACTGGATTCGGGATTTGCGCGGACGTGAACCAGCACGCCACCAAAGATGGCTTTGCCAACGTGTTCGCTGGCCTGGTTGGTGACTGGACCGCCGACGCCGTAGACTTCATCGCCACCGATTTGACGCGTGGTGATCCAGGGAGAAGGAGTGCCAAAGCCGGGCGAGGTTTCCGGCGTTTGCGCTTCCAGGACCTCCATGAATCCGGCGATGGCACGGAGATTCGTCTTTACAGGAATTTTCATCTTGGAATTTTCAAGTGTATCGAAGCGAAATGAGATTTTTCCGGGATTGCCATTGCGACCGGGTTCGACCGCCACGATTGAGCCGTACACGGTTGCACCGTGCGAGATTCTTCCACTCGGGAGTGGAACGTCTTGCATGATGCGCGCAGAAATGCGTTGGCCGGACTGCGCGCTCTTGGAGGAAAACCCGTGATTGAGGCGTACAGGCAATACGGTACCGCGTGGAATGGAAAACTCGGCGTTGTGGTTATTTTGCGAATGACCAGGTGCGGAAGTGGTTTGGGCACTAGCGGGATAAGAACTCGAGAGAGCAGGTACGAGCAGAAGTGAGAGGACTTGTTGGCCGAGGAGCTTTCTAAGATGTGCGTTCATGCTGCCCCTGTACTGCCTGTTTGGCCCATATAAATTTTGATTCGCGGAGACGGGCAAAGCAAGAGGCGGAAAATGGTACTAGGCAAGGGCGTGCAACTGTTCAGCCGTCGCCTTCGCAGATAAAAGCAACCCGTGCAGAATCCGAAAGAATTGGGTAGAATCCGCCGCGGGTAGCATTCCCGTGTTCGTTTCTACTTCCCCCGGCCCAGCGAACCAGCTCTCGTAAACGTCTCAGTACCGAGCCGAGAACCGATGACATCTTTTGCGTTGAATTCCGGAGCCGCCGGGAACGATTCGCAGGCAATTTCTGAAATCGACGTGTTGTGGATGACCGCCGGGCTGGGCTGCGACGGAGACACGATTGCGGTTACCGCGGCGACGCAACCCAGCCTTGAAGATCTGATATTTGGAACTTTTCCCTGGATCCCGAAGATCCGCTTCCACAATCCTTTCCTGGCCTATGAAAATGGCGACGAGTTCGTAAAAGTTTTTCGCGATGCCGCAGAGGGCAATCTGGCGCCATTTATCTTGGTCGTGGAAGGGTCAATTCCCAACGAAAAGAATAAAAAGAAAGGGTACTGGGCCTCCTTCGGCACCGACGCAAAGACCGGCCAGCCGATTACAACTTGCGACTGGATCGACAAGTTAGCGCCAAAAGCGTGGGCGGTAGTCGCGGCGGGAACCTGTGCGACCTACGGCGGCATCCATGCAATGGAAGGGAATCCGACCGGGTGCATGGGCCTGGCGGATTATCTGGGTTGGAGTTGGAAGTCGCAGAGCGAGATTCCGATTGTTTGTGTACCGGGATGCCCGGTCCAGCCCGACAACTTTACGGAGGTACTGCTTTATTTGCTGAACATGGCGGCGGGTCGAGCACCGATGATCCCGCTGGATGATGCACTACGTCCTACATGGTTATTTGGAGCGACGGTCCATGAAGGATGCGATCGCGGCGGATATTACGAGCAAGCACAGTTTGCGGAAGAGTATGGCGCGCCGACCTGCATCGTGAAGCTGGGATGCTGGGGCCCAGTGGTGCAATGCAATGTGGGGAAACGCGGGTGGATGGGCGGAATTGGCGGGTGCCCGAATGTGGGAGGAATTTGTATTGGCTGCACCATGCCGGGATTTCCGGACAAGTTCATGCCATTCATGAACCAGCCGCCGGGTTCGCTGCTTTCGTCGAGCGCGGTGATGACTTACGGGCGAGCGATACACGCGTTGCGGCGATTTACCCAGGCGTCGCTAAATAAGGAGCCGCCTTGGAGAAGACGCGAGTGAACCTGAAGCGGTAAGTCGAAATAAATTTCTGGCGTTGGCAACGCGCAGAGCAGTGCGGGTAATCTATCGAATGAGAAGCATTCGGTAACGTACGGAGTACAGAGATGGCGCCGAATTCTCTGACACGAACGGGTTTGCCGCGGGGAGTAGACGCTGCGGTTGAAGCTCGCGAGTTTGCCAGTCTCTCTGAGGCCGAGAAGGCGCTGCAAGAACTTGCCGACGTTTTCCTGCAACAACAATCGCAGCTTTCGGGAGTGAGCCTGGATCTCGGGGATCCCGATGCTGCCGCTAGCGGCGCGAAATTAGAATTCGCGAGTGGCGAACCTCAGCTGCTGAATATGGAAGCGCGGTATCGCGCGCTGGTCGAACAAATTCCCGCCGTCGTGTTCATGGCCTACCTGGACAAAGGAATTGGCGAAGCGTACGTCAGCCCGCAGATCGAGACGGCGCTGGGATTTTC
>DASXBH010000075.1:0-17066 GCA_036491775.1 Candidatus Acidiferrum sp. | reverse complement strand
GTGAAACTGTCGGATAATTTTCAGAAGGCGCTGGGGCCACGAGAAGAAGTCGAGCGGTATCAACGGCTGTTTGGGCTGGCCGGAGTGGCTAATGTTCCGGTCCTCACTTAACATTCTTTCTAAGACAGCTCCACGATTTTTTTCGATTGGATAGCAACTCGGATAGTTCCAGTGCCATCCCAACAACGGCTAAGAGCAGGCGAAGCCTGACCGAGCACCGCGCTCGGCTTGTAGAGTGCGCTTGGACGGAGGTGGCAGGAAAGGCGCTGGTCCGAAGGCCATTCCTACAGAACCTGTACTTTGGAGGTAAAGGCTTTTACACAACAATGTCCTGGCTATGCTTGCTAAACGGACAAAGGGACCTAGTACAATCATGGATGTGACCCTTGCGGAAAATAAGCCACACGAAAGTGTCTGGACGGCAGCGATTAGTCGTGTGCTTCCACTGTCTCGATACATGGCGCTTGCGGGACTGCTAGCCCTCCATAGTTTTTTGGTTTTGGCGCAATCCGAGCAACCGCCCGCTGCAGCGACCGCGAATCCCAATCTTCCCGATGTACCGACTCCGTCCAGTAACGCGATATCGCTGCCGGCGCAGGCCCAGCAACAATCAGCGGCAACGGTCAGCGGGCGGATAGTCGATCAATCCGGAACGTTCGTGGTTGGAGCGCATGTGACCCTAGCGCAGGCACCTCCGTTGACCCAACTGAATCAGGAAGCAGTGTCTGGCGAAGATGGTCAATTCCGGTTTGCGAGCGTTGCACCCGGGCCTTTTCAACTGACGATTCTGGCGGACGGCTTCGCGACGCAGACGTTGGGGGGCACGCTGCGTGCTGGAGAGGCTTACAGCGTTCCGCAGGTCACCTTAGCGCTAGCGACAGAGGTTACGCAGGTGCACGTGGCACTCTCCACGGTAGAAATCGCACAAGAGGAAATTAAGGAGCAGGAGAAGCAGCGGGTGTTTGGCGTGCTGCCGAATTTTTATGTGAGCTATGTACCGTCGGCTGCGCCGCTGACGTCGAAGCAGAAATTCGGCCTGGCGTGGAAGAATACGATCGATCCGGTAAATTTCGGGATAGTGGGAGTCATTGCCGGAGTGAACCAAGCGACTGACCGGTTTGAGGGGTACGGGCAGGGCGTGGAAGGTTATGCACGGCGCTATGGTGCCGCCTACGGCGACTTTGTGGTGGGGAATTTTATCGGCGGAGCCATCCTGCCGTCATTATTGAAGCAGGATCCGCGGTATTTTTACAAAGGCACAGGCTCGAAGCGGTCGCGTGTTTTGTATGCGATTTCCATGGCGGTGATCTGCAAAGGTGACAATGGGCACTGGCAGGCGAATTATTCAGGCATTTTGGGGAGCCTGGCCGCAGGCGGGATTTCTAATACTTATTATCCGGAAAAGGAACGCAGCGACGCTGCACTTACTTTCGAAAATACACTGGTGGGGATCGGGGCGAGCGCCGCGGTGAATATTCTGCAGGAATTTGTTTTGCGAAAAGTCACTCCAAACACTCCATAACTTCCACAATCAGGTTTGAACCTCCGGGCTGAGGGTCTACATCAGCTAATCGATACTCCGATGATCTCGAGATGTGAGTACTAGCGAGGAAGAAGATCGCGGGCGATGATGGTGCGCTGGATTTCGCTGGTGCCTTCGTAGATGGAGATGACGCGGGCGTCGCGGTACATTCGTTCGACATCGGATTCGCGGGAATAGCCCTGGCTGCCGTGGATCTGGACGGCTTTGTAGGCGACGCGATTGACCATTTCGCTGGCGTAGAGTTTGGCCCGGGAAGCGGCGGAACCCATGCTGGCTCCAGCGTCTTTGAGGAAGGCCGCATGGTAGGTGAGGGCGCGAGCGGCTTCGAGTTCGGTGTGCATGTCGGCAAGCATCCACTGGATGGCTTGGAATTCGCCGATATTTTTGCCGAAGGCTTTGCGGGAGCGGGCGTATTTGGTGGATTCGTCGAGGGCGCCTTGGGCAAGGCCGAGGGCTTGGGCGGCGATGCCGATGCGGCCGTTATCGAGCGCACTGAGAGCGATTTTTAGGCCTTGGCCTTCTTCACCGAGGCGATTCTCTGCAGGAACTAAACAGTCATTCAGAATAATTTCAACGGAAGGCGAGGAGCGCTGGCCCATTTTGTCTTCGTGGCGGCCGATTTTGAAGCCATGGAAGGTGGGTTCAACTAGGAAAGCGGTAATTCCCTTTCCGCCGGCGGCGGGTTGGGTTTTGGCGAAGATGATGAAAATTCCAGCGTGGGAGCCGTTGGTGACCCAGGTTTTGGTGCCATTTAGGCGGTAGTGCGTTTTGTCCGGAACAAAGTTGGCAGTGGATTGGATGTTGGCTGCGTCGGAGCCGGCGACCGGTTCGGTCAGGCAGAAGGCGCCGAGGATTTCGGCAGAGGCGAGGCGCGGGAGGTAGCGTTTCTTTTGGGCTTCGGAGCCGAAGGTGAGCAGCGGAATTTGCACGGCGGAATTGGTGACGGCGATGGCGGTGGACATGGCGGTGTGAACGCGGGCCACTTCCTCGAGCATCAGGACGTAGGAAATGGTGTCCAGGCCGGGACCACCCCAGGACTCGGGGACGAGCATGCCGCAACAGCCGAGTTCGCCGAGTTTCTGGATGGCGGCCAGAGGGAAATATTCGGTGCGCTCCCAGTCTCTGACGTGCGGGCGAACTTCGGAATTCATGAATTGACGAACGGTGTCGCGAATGAGGGCTTGGTGGTCGGAGAATGAGAAGTCCATGGATTCGGAGTTCGAAGTTCAGAGATTAAGATTTCATGATCACGAATTCAGTTTTTGTTTCCACTCTCACCTAAGCCCAAATACTTAGCAAGAATAACAGATATGGGGATCGACTTGATGGATGGGGTGCGCAGAACCTTGCAATGCGACGAAGAGAGAAGATAACGCTGAGACGCGGAACCACGCAGGGGAATTTGGTTTCAGTTGAAGACAAAAGCCGGGGGGAGTTGGAATTAGGGCGGCGTGTGGGTTTTGGCTGAGTCCCATTTACATCGAGGGCGTAGTTCGCTAGCCTAACAATTCCGGCGTGCACCTTACCCCCAGCCCATAACATCGGGCAGGCCGGCAAGGAGCCAGTATGTCTACAAAGCCGGTCCGCAAGAAATCCGCATCATCGTCGGGACGCAAAACGAAAACGAAACATCCGATACGGATCGTTCCTTTGCATCCGGTTGCGAGGGCGGCAGCCGCGGCAGCTCCGAATTTGACGTATCGCAATGGGCCGTTGCTGACGAACGTGGAAGTGTTCACGGTGTTTTGGGGAGCGGCGTGGGGAGACGCGGCGAATGCGCCGCTGCTGCAGCAGATGAACGAGTTTTTCACGTTTGTGCTGACGAGCGCGCTGATCGATCAACTGGGAGAATACAGCGTGCCGGGGAAAACGATTGGGCACGGAACGTTGCGGGGAACGACGACGGTGACGGCCTCGGAACCGGGAACGACCATTGATGACGCGGGAATTCAGTCATTTGTCCAGCAACAGATTGCGGCGGGCACGCTGCCTGGGAACAATGCGAGCAGTCTTTACTTCGTGTATTTGCCACCGGGGACGACGGTGACAGCGAGCGGATCGGCGTCGTGCAAAGATTTTTGCGGGTATCACGACGCGACATCGGACGGAATTTATTATGCAGTGATGCCGTATCCGGGGTGCAGTGGTTGCCAGGGAGGATTGGCAACCCTCGATGCGCTGACGTCGACATCGTCACACGAATTGTGTGAGGCGATAACAGATCCGGTCCCGGGGCAGGGTTGGTACGACGATACGAATGGAGAGATTGGTGATATTTGCGCGTGGAAGACGAAGAGTCTGGGTGCGTATACGGTTCAGTTGGAATGGTCGAATGCGTCGGGGTCTTGCGTTTAAGCGAAAGTTACGGGTACAGGAACACCGCAACGAAGAAGACACATTCGGGCGATGCGACACTGTCGGCGGGCTGACGGCAATAACGATTCGATGTGTCTAGAAATACAAAATGTACCCGAGTGATTTGACGAGAATGGATTGCTAAATTTCGTTCATCACCCGTAAGCCAAGACACCGTTGCTCAAAGGTATGCATCAAACTGGGTGCCTAGCCGTTTCACCGAATCGGAGGCCTAATGGCATCGGCTGTAATCGCAAAGTCGCTCAAACTCGATCCCATCACCGGCGAAGAAGATCTTCGCGATTTAACCCATCCCCGACACGCGCTCTCGCAGTTTTATCGTGCATTCAATACTCGCGACCTAGCGATGATGCAGGACAACTGGAGCGACGCGGAAGACATTTCCATGGAGAACCCGCTGGGCGGCATCAAACGCGGATGGCCGGAAATCCGGCGCGTGTATGAAGCAATTTTTTCGTCGCATTCGCAGGTGCGGGTGGAATTCCACGACTATACGACGCATTCAGCGGGAGACTTATTTTTCGCGGTAGGGCGGGAACGCGGGAGGTACGAAAGTCCGGCGCTGGCGTTCGATCTGCACATCCGGACGACACGGATTTTTCGATTTGACGGTGAGCACTGGAGACAAGTGCATCATCACGGATCGATTGACGACTCGGTGCTTTTGCAACGGTACCAGTCGGCGGTGGCACTGCAGTCGTCACTGCGTTCACAGTTACTGCAACCGCTGCGCGTGAAATCGCCGCTGTTTCCGTTGCTATAGAATCGTAATTCTTTTTAGGGATCAAACCAAAATTTAATGGTGATGGTGATGTGCGACTGGACGGGTTTGCCTGCCTGGATTGCTGGTGCGTATTGATATTGCTTTAACGCGTCCATAGCGGCTTGTCGCAAGGGCGCGGGACCGGTGGTGGCTTTCATGTCGCCAACGTGGCCGCTGGGGAGGACGACCGCATCGAGGATCACGTCGCCGGTAATGTAATTGCGCATGGCGTCTGGCGGGTAAACGGCGGGCACGGATTTCAAGAGCTTTGCCGGAGCGATGTTGGCGTCGGAGGCGAGAGTTTCGGACGAGGGGGTTTCCGTTTCCTTGGATTCGGAGCGAGAACGCCTGGCCAGAGCGCGTGTCGAGGATGATGCGGAGTCGGATGGATTGGAGCGCTTCGCGGCTGGCGAGCCATTCGATGGTGAAGATGATGTGTCGGGTGCCGCGGGAGTATCGGACGGGTTCGAATCGGAGATCGTCGCGGGAGTGGTCGAAGGGTCGGCGGGTACGGGCGGCGCGGATGAGTTCGACTGTGGAGCGTCGGATCTCGAACTCGGAGTAGCAACAGCTGGAGTGTCCGTGGATGCGGATTTCGCGGCTTGTATTGTAGGAGACGTGGCGGACACTTGCGCCGCTGATTTAGTCTTCGAGAGAAATGGCAGTGCGAAGCGGGCGCCTACTACACCTACAGCTAGGAAAAGCACAGCAACCAACACGAGTTTTATTTTGCCAGCGGTGGTGCGCAGACCGGCCGCGAGGGCATCGGTCCGGTCTGACGGGGCGGGAATTTGTGGGACCCTGGAGAAATCGAGTGCCGGCTGTGGAAGCAACTCTTCAGTGGAAGCAGCTTCATGAGCAGTGATGGCTTCTTCTTCCTCAGCGAAGGGCGCCGGCTTTTTGGGCGCGACGCGGAGGTCAGGAGCCGGAGCGGGGATCGAGACTTGAACTGGAGTTACGGGCGCAGGCTCGTTGACGGGCATGATCTGGTGTTGCGCTTCTTCGCTGGCGACTTTGTTGAGGACGGCGTCGGTGACGACACGAGCCCACTCAGGCGTTTCAGAACGCACGTTGGTGAGAACGGGTGACACCGGCGGTGCGACGGGCTGTGACGGACTTTGAGATGCTTCGGCCGCGTTGGTGGAGAGCAGCGAGGTAAGCTGGCTGCGGAGGGCTTCAACTTCCTGCCGAAGATGATCGACTTCTTCGAGAGTGGGAGCGGCGGGCTCGGGGCCGACGTCATCGGAGGTGGTTTCCGCAGAGGCGACAAGTTCCTGTGCGGCTTCGGCTGGGGTGGGAACTGGAGAGATTTCGGGCAAAGCAGAGGAGTCGGCAGCGCCTGCGGGGGGCGGCTCGGCAGGAAATTCCACACCCCAGAAGTCGGGCATATCTTCCGTGAAATCCAGTTCGACGTAGCAGTTCATCGGGCGGAAGGTGCGTTTGCGGAGAACCTGGCAGACAACTTCGCGTTTGGTCTGCTTATTGGTGAGGAAAACCAGTTGGCCAAGAGCGACAGCGGAGGACAGGCGAATGACGGCTCCGTCTTTGAAGACCAGCACGGTGGATGTTTCTTCGGTGAAGAGATCGCGCTGGCCGGGAACGTCGGAAGGACGAGTGCCAGTGGCGATGACGGCGACTTCGAGAGCGACAGGATTAGGTCGCGAAGATGGTGATGCGGGCGGAGCCGACGTGTGTTCTTGCGCGGGAATAGTGTTCGCTGCGGATGCCACGAAGTAGGTTCCTTGCACAAAGGGCCGGCAACGTGCCTGGAGAGTGGCCCACGCAGTACTATTTTCCCAAGTGGGGTGGGATAGGCGCCATAGTACGCGCGTACTGCGAGGAACCTGTCCGGTGGGGCGGCTGACTCGGGAGGAAAAAGATTTAACGCAGACGGGGAGTTAACGCAGATCTCAGTGGAGCACACGCGCGGCTGGGATCGAAGAGAGCTTCCTCACTTCGTTCGGGATAACGGGTTTGCCTCGCAGATTGATGAAGAAGGGATTTGTGTACAACGTCAGCGAGATACCCATCGAGGGCTCTGGGGCTTGCTCGGCAACGAAGCAAGCTAGGCGATGGGGGCCATGCCCAGGTCTACGGGCCAGGCGGAATTTTCTTCGCCGAGCTGGACTTCGAGAAACCCTTCGGCGGGCAAAACATCGACGGGGAGGCCGCCATGCCAGAGGGCGACGCCGAGGGGAAACTTGGAAAGGCCGCGGAAATCGAGTTCGCTTTTGTGAATGGCGATTTCGAGAGTGCGTTTGTAGGCGGCTTGCGCAATCTTGGAAGGATTGAGGAGGCAGACACGGGCCTTTTCGACGGCAAATTCCTTGATGCGACCGCGTTCGAGACTAACGACGATAGTGATTTCTTCGGCGCCACCGATGGTGATGCGGAATTCAGGATCTTCGAGTTCGGCGAGAACATCTGCGAAACAATCGACACGTATGACGAAGCGCTCTTCTTCGAAACCGTAGCGCAATTCGCGGAGATGGAAGGTGCGGCCATGCATGGATCCGCCGCGACGTTCAGGAGAATAGACGCCGGAGCCGAGCCATTCGAAATAGCTGGTGTCGATGCCATCGACTTTCACGTTGAGCATGGTGGAGGGAGTCAACTGATAGGCACGCTCGGGCATGCGCTTGATGGGCTTGGCTAATTCTTCGGGAGCATTCTGGCCCAAGGCGAGATAGACGCCGGTGAGATGCTTGCGGAAGAGCGCGTCGAACTCCGCATCGTTGGCGGTACTGTGTTCGGGGCCAAACCACCAGCACCAATCACTGCCCTCGGCAGCCAGAAGAGATTCCTGAGCGGTGGCCAAGGCGGTCTTGTTGGGGGCGTTTTCCCGGCCTTTTTGTTGGGCGTCGAGTCCGCGGCCGTAAGCCTCACGCGCGTCCCAGAGAAGATCCCAGGCCGCAACGTCTTCAGCGTGGCCAATCCAGACATCGAAGTTGGCGTTAATCCAGGAAGCAGGGAAAATTCCGCAGGTGGAGGGAACAGTACCCGCAGCGGCGATGGTTTCGCTGGCGGTAAGAGCGCGGAAGTCATTGTCGTTGGAGATGCGCCGATAAAATTCGCGAAGGAATTGGCGGCCGTTGCCCGGGTAATATTCCCAGGCGTTTTCACCGTCGAGAAAAAGGCAGACGGTAAGCGGATTTTGCCCCTTCACAGATTCGCCAATGTGTCGCAAGCGGGAATGCAGATCCTGGGCGGCGGCGGCACCGTCCATGCGGCTGTAAACGAAGCCGACTAAATCGGAGAGATGGTGATCGCGGAAGAGGCCGTTGATTCCGGTGCTGGAAAGCTGAATGCGACATGGCTGGTAGAGACGCTCGGCGTTGGCGGGAATACCGGTGGAGTCGCGGAAGAATCCGACGTTGAGGGTTCGCCCGAGGACGCCTTCATCAGTGCCGAACCATTGGAAACCTTCTTCAGCGGCAATTTGCAAAGTCTGATCGGACACCGAACCTTCAGAGGGCCAAAGCCCGGCGGGTTTCGCGCCGAAAACGCGCTCGTGATATTCCTTGGCACGGCGTAATTGCTCGCGAGCGTCTTCTGGATGCCGGTAGGCGCGTCTGGGCAGGGGCGTGCCGGGATTAGCGACGCGGGCAACGTCGGAATCGCAAACCAGCGGGAGAATCGGGTGATAGAAGGGCGTAGTGCTGATTTCGATTTGGCCGCGGGCGGCAGCTTCGCGATGCGCCGGCAAAATCATGCCGATAATTTCGTGTTGTTTGTCTTTTAGATCGGCTTTGTCTTTTTCTGTGAAGTCTTTGCCGCGATTGGCGAGGCGACTGACGATGGGATCTTTTGCGAGCCACTCTTCATCCATCCAGGCGAGCTGAGAGAGCACCTGCAGATCCCGCCAATCTCGTGGGGTAAAAGTGACGACGGCCTGTGCCCCGCCAGCGGGAAGCGACCATTCGTAGAGTTCGACAAAGCGAGGCCAGCGGGACATAAGGCGTTCGTGATTGACTTGGAAGGCACGGGCAAGGATCTCAGCTTTATCTTCGCGAGTAAGATCGGTCGCGTTCTTGAAGGCGAGAGTGAACCACGGCTCTTTGAATTTGCCGCTGGCGTATTCTTCGAGTTGCATGCACAAAGACGGAACCATGTTGAAGGTGGCGTGGAATTTCGGGAATTCCTCGAGAATCTTAACCATTCCTAAGTAATCTTTGGTGGCGTGCAAGCGGGTCCACGGCAAAACGTATTGGCCGGTTTCCGGGTCGCGATACTGGGGCTGGTGCATATGCCAAAGCACCGCCAAATTGATGCGATTCATTCCCCGTCTCTCTTCCTGATCATGCTTCGTAGTGGTCTGCGTATAAGAATAATAAGAAATCTCCATAGAGTGAACCGAGATCCGCGAGCAGTAAGTAAGTCGCGAGTGAATCGGTAGTCACGGACGTCAATAAACGGCTGCACTCCGGTAGCCCGAGACGTCGGTCGATCTAGTGCAAGCGCGCGGCGCATCCTGCCAAGCAAAGAGAGCAACGGCTGCGATGTCGACGCTACTCCCCATGTTACACTCACGGTTCGCATCATGCGCATCCTCGATCGCTATATTGTCCGTGAAGTTGTGCGCCACTCTCTTCTGGGACTACTCATCTTTACGTTCGTCTTGTTCGTTCCCAAACTAGTGCGGTTGATGGAACTTTTTGTAAGGCATTCCGGGTCCGGATCGCAGATCGTGGAGCTGTTTCTGTGCATCCTGCCGGGAGTGTTGGTGTTCACGCTGCCAATGTCGGTGCTGATTGGAGTGTTGCTGGGGCTGGGGCGCATGTCGATGGACAGCGAAATTATTGCGCTGACGGCGCTGGGAATCAGCCGGAAACGAATTCTGCTCCCGGTGGGGGTGCTGGCTGTGGTGGGCGCGATGCTCACGATGATGATGACACTTTGGCTGGCGCCGCTGAGCCTGCGAACATTTCGTCACATAGAGGCCGGGCTGCTGAACTCACAGATATCGTTTTTGGTGCAGCCGCGAGTGTTTGACGAGCGGTTCCCACACATGGTGCTGTACATCAACGACGTTTCGGCGAGCGGGACGCGATGGACCGGAGTGTTTTTAGCGGAGGCGGGAGGAGAGAGCGGATCGCGAATTACGCTGGCGGAGAGCGCAATCGTCATTGCGGATCCCGCGCAGGGCAAGTTGGAACTGCACCTGAATGACGGATCGACGCACGAATTTACACGGCAGGATGCCAACCATTATTCGGTGACGGCGTTTGGGCGCAGTGATTGGCCGGTGGATTTTGTGGGAGCGCCGGCGAAGGAGCGCGAACTGAGCAATGCCGAACGCAGCATGGGAGAGCTGTGGCGTGAGCGCGGAAAGAATTGGCGGGATGCGCGGGTGGAGTTGCACCAACGATTTGCGTTCCCGGTGGCGTGTTTTGTGTTTGCGCTGATCGCGGTGCCGCTAGGAGCGCAGCCGCGTCGCGGCGGAAGAGCGGCAGGGACACTGATTGCGATTCTGGTGATCGCGGGCTACTACTTGCTGTTCATCATGGGGGCGGGACTGGCGCGGCAAGGAGTGTTACTGCCATCGGTGGGTATGTGGATTGCGAACGTGGTGCTGGCGCTAATTGGTATCAATCTTTTGCCGCGTATGGAGATGTATCGCAGCGAAAAATCGCCATTCTCGCTAATTAACCGGTTCAGCGCGTGGTGGCGATTGCTGCGGCGGCAGAGAACGCGGGCAATGGCCAAGGCCGGAGTGGCGCGAGGGCAGAACGGAAGTGTGCGGCCGCCATCGGCGGTATCTCCGTGGAATATTCCGACGATTGTGGATCTGTATTTGTTGCGCCGATTCTTTTACTACTTCGCGGTGATCATGGGCGCATTTATTCTGCTGTTCGAGACGTTCACATTTTTTGAATTACTGGATGATATTGCGCGGCGGCATATTTCGTTCATCGTGGTGGTGAATTATTTTCGGTACCTGATTCCCTATTTAGTTTATCAACTGTCGCCGCTGGGAGCGCTGGTGGCAGTGCTGGTGACCTTTGGCGTCATGAGCAAGAACAATGAAATTGTGGCGTTCAAGGCGAGCGGGATCAGCTTGTACCGGTTAGCGGTGCCGCTGCTGATTACGGGACTGCTGCTGGCATCAGCGCTGCTGATATTGGACGATACGTATTTACCATACGCAAACCAGAGGCAGGATGCGTTGCGAAATCAGATTAAGGGCAAGCCGCCACAAACGTACACGCGACCGCAGCGGTGGATCTTTGGGGAGAACTCAAAGGTTTACAACTACGACCTGTTTGATCCCACAGAGAAAATGTTTGGCGGGCTGAGCGTGCTGGAACTGGATCCTACGACCTTTCAGATGAAACGGCGGGTGTTTGCGACGCGAGCGAGGTGGCTCGAAACGGAAAAGACGTGGGTGCTGGAGTCCGGATGGATCCGCGACTTTTCGGAAGGAACGATTACGCGTTATGAGCCGTTTAAGGTGACGACACTGGCGGAACTGGTGGAGCCGCCGACTTATTTTAACCGCGAGGTAATTCAGGCGTTTCAGATGAGCTGGCGGGATTTGGGCAGATATATCGAAGGGCTGCACCGGGCGGGTTTTGATGTGTCGTCGCTGACGGTGCAATGGCAGAAGAAACTGGCGTATCCACTGATTGCGCCGATCAGCATGATGTTGGCGATTCCGTTCGCGGTGGTGGTGGGAAGCCGGGGCGCGGTGGGCGGGGTGGCGCTGGGAATTGGAATTGGAATTTTCTATTGGGCGGTGTCGGCGCTGATGGAGGCCATGGGCGGGATAGGGCAATTGCCACCGGCGCTGTCGGGGTGGTCACCGGACCTGATATTTTTCCTGTTCGCGATGTATTTCTTTTTCAAGATGCCGACGTGATCGCGTGGTTCCGGAAAATGGCTGAGGCGGAGAGCGGCAGGCGATAAATCCTCTTACATCCTGGGTTTTTCTACTGTGGGTTGCGTATGGCCGGTAGGCGTTGTGACGGCTACGGTACGTGAGCCTATCCCAGACTAGCGGCACTTCCCTGCTCGCGTGGGACGCGCCGTCGTCTTCGGAACGATCCGTCAAACATAGGTCCCCATGCAAAACTCGCAAAACATTTCGGTGGCAGCACAAGCTCCTCAAGTTGCGGAAGAAAAATCCGCGGCGCACGAAGTGAAGACATTTGGAGCACGCGTCCGGCAGCTGCTTCGGCACGGTGCCGTGCTTTCGCTGTTTAAGGCGGCGGGCATGCGGTGCCTGAGCGACAACATACCGCGAATGAGCGCGGCACTGGCGTATTACACAATATTTTCATTGGCACCGCTATTGGTGATCGCGATTGCGATCGCGGGGTTGGTGCTGGGGCAGAAGGCGGCACAGGGCGACATCATGGGAGAAATCCAACAATTGATTGGAGCTGATGGAGCAAAGGCGGTGCAGGACATAATCGCCTCAGCACATAAGCCGGTGCACGGCTCGGTGGCGGGATTGTTTGGACTGGCGACGCTGCTATTTGGGGCGACCGGCGCGTTCAACGAGATTCATGATGCGCTGAACAATATCTGGAGCGCGGAGCCGAAGAAAGGGTCGGGAGTGTGGAACTTTATCCGCACGCGATTCCTGAGCTTCGGATTGGTTTTAATTCTGGGATTTTTGCTGCTGGTGTCGTTGGTGATTAGCGCTGGCCTAGCAGGGCTGGCGAAGTACGCCGGACATTTACTGCCGATTCCGGCGGTGGGACTCCACGTCGTGGACCTGGTGTGTTCGGTGGCGATTATCACGGTGCTGTTCGCGATGATTTTCCGGATGCTGCCAGAGGTGGCGATTACTTGGGGCGACGTGATGATTGGTGCGGTGATTACAGCAATATTGTTTACGGCGGGAAAATTTGTGATTGGATTTTATATTGGGAAGAGTGTGTCGGCTTCGAGTTATGGAGCGGCGGGATCGTTGGTGATTGTGATTGCGTGGATTTATTACTCGGCGCTGATTTTATATTTTGGGGCGGAGTTTACGCGGGTGTATTCGTGTCAGTTTGGATCGCATGTGGGGTGCGACGAAGAGAATCGACCAAGAGTGTAAGCGTGAAGCGTGTTATGAATCGCCCCGAGAGAACACTGCGTTGCGGCACGGTGACAGGTCGGCACGGTCAAATCAACGTGAATTACAGCAGAGTGGTGGCTTGGGTTATGGCTGGGTGGGAGTCTTTTGGTGAGGTGAGTTTGGCGCGGACGAAATCGCGGGTGCCGCCGCCTTTTCCTGGGTATTTTTCGAAGATCTGTTTCAGGAGCGCGGACATGTCTTTAGCCGCGGAAGGATGCTGGGCGAAAGCGATTTGCCCAGTGTCTTCGTGGGCGAGCAGGGCGATGGTGGCGCCGGCTTTGGAGATTTCCGTGGCCAGCGGAAGAAGCAAATCTGCGCTGGTATTGTGCAAAACTTCTGCGATGATGCGCATCCCATCTGGGCGAGTTGGTGCGGAACTAACGAGAAGTGCGGCGCGGGCCTCGGCTAATTGTTGCAGAGCGGTGCGGAGGCTTTTGAAATGGGCGTCACGCTCGGCTAGGGCTTTAGCGATGGCAGCGCGGATTTCGTCTGGGGCGCAAGTGAGGTGCTCGGCAGCATCGCGCAGGCACTGAAAGTCGGCGGTTGCAAATCGTTCAGCGCGGGCACCGCAGGCAAATTCGACGCGCCAGTCCTGGCGAACTTTGGTGGCACGGCGAACGAGGACCATGCCGATTTGGCCGAGGCTTTTAACGTGCGTGCCGCCGCAAGGCTGGAGATCCGCGGACTCAATTTCAATGGCGCGAAGTATGCCCTGGCGATCGACATCTTTGCGAACGCCGAGTTGAGCCAACTGGTCGGCGGTGCCATAGCGGACGGTGACAAGGCGATTTTCGAAGATTGCTTTGTTGGCAGCGCGCTGGGCTCCCTGGAGAACTTCGGAAGAGGGCCCTGGGCCGCGGAGATCGATGGTGCAGAGTTCCGCGCCAAGATGGAAGGAAACGGTGGGAAGGCCGAAGCGTTCCTGAAACATGGCGGAGAGGAGATGCTGTCCGGTGTGTTGCTGCATGTGATCGAAGCGACGAGGCCACTGGACACAACCTTTGACTGGGCCGGAGGCGAGTTCCTGGTCGACGACGTGGACGATGTCGTCACTCTCATCGCGGACGTCGAGAACGTTGGCTGCCCCGAGGAGGCCGATGTCGTGAGGCTGGCCGCCGGAAGTGGGATAGAAGGCGGTTTGGTCGAGGATGATTTCCCAGGAGGGAATGGGGCCGCTGGGGCCAGAGATGGTGGCCCCGGGTTCACAGGTGAGGACACGGGCTTCGAAGTTCTGGAGGTAGGAATCGTCGTAATAGAGTCGATGAGTGGCCATGGCGTAAGAGGAAATTTTAGCATGGGAATTTTGGGAGATGTGCGGGGTTGCGGAGATGTGGTTTGAGATGAGATCGAGATTCTTTGGACCGGCTGGCTGCCCACGCTACAGGTCGATGAGATGAGGATTTTCGGGGATTTGGGGTTTTGGATACACTAGTTGGATGGGCGTGCGTCTAATTGCTCTGGATATTGATGGGACACTGCTGAATTCGCGTTGGGAGGTGTCGTTGGGCAATCGGGCGGCGATTGCGGAGGCGACGCGGCGCGGGATTGAAGTCTGCCTGGTGACTGGGCGGCGGTATGACTTCGCGATGCTGGCGGCGCAGCAGGTGGAATCCCCGTTGACTATGATTGTGAATAACGGGGCGATGGTGCGAACGAATGAGGGTACGACGAAACTGCGTCACTTGCTTCCGCGTCAGACAGCACGAAGGGTGCTAGAGGCGACAAAGGCGTGGCGGGACGCGGCTTCGGTGGTGTTTGACCGGCCAAAGACGAACCAAGTGGTACTGGAAGCCATCAATTGGGACGACTCGATTCGTTCGGCGTATTACGCGCGCAACCGGGAATTTCTGGGTGAGGCGAGTCCGCTGGAATCGTGTTTGGTGGAAGATCCGATTCAGGTGATGTTCGCGGGTTCGATGGAGTCAATGAGGGAAGCGGAGGCGGTGCTGCGGCGCCAGGCCTTCGCGGGCGAGATTGCGCTGGCGGTGACGCAGTATGAGGCCAAGGATTTTTCGATGATTGATGTGATTCATCCCAAGGTCACCAAGGGAGCGACCCTGGCCGAATGGGCAGCTCTGCGGGACATTTCCGCGGAGGAAATTCTGGCGATAGGCGACAATCTGAATGACGTGGAAATGCTATGCTTTTCTGGTATTCCGGTGGTGATGGAAAACAGCGTGCCGGAGTTGAAAATGCGGGGCTGGCACGTAACACGATCGAACGATGAGGATGGCGTGGCGGCGGCAATTCAGCAATTTGCACTGAGTGAGGCAACGGAGTGCGCCTGAAGTTTGAGTTGCGGACGGTGATGGCTGCCGTGCTGCTGATGGCGGGTGCAGCACAGATCCGCGCGGAGTATGTGGTGCTGCGCAGCGGTACGCGGCTAAACGTGACCAGCTACGAAATCGTCGGGGATAAGTATCGGTTGCAGATGCAGGGCGGCGTGGTGGAAGTTCTGGCTACGGAAGTGGTGACGATTGAGCCGGAAGAGATATTTGATCCGATGCCGGAGCCACTTTCGCCAAAGACACCTTATTTCGATTTTATTCATGAGGCTTCGCTGCTATATGGGGTGGATGCGGACCTGATCCATTGCGTAATTGCGGTGGAGTCGAATTTCGATCCGATGGCGATTTCGCGGAAGAACGCGCGCGGCTTGATGCAGTTGTTGCCGCAAACGGCGAAGCGGCTGGGCGTACATAACGTTTTTGATCCTCACGAAAATATAAATGCGGGCACGCGGTACTTGCGGGCAATGCTAACGCGGTACAACAACAACATAAACCTGGCGCTGGCGGCTTACAACGCGGGACCGCTGCGTGTGGATCAGTATGGACAGCGGGTGCCCCCGTATCCCGAGACGACGCAATACATACAGCGGGTGGCACGGACGTACGCGAAGGTAAAGGCGGAACAGGCGCGTCACGCCAATCAGCAAGTCGCACTTACGGGCATCCCGTCCGGGAAATAGCCCGCTTTCCTCCCTGCAAAATACGTTCCTGTACTGTTGCTTTTGAGCAACTGTTCTTGCGGACAGTAATTACCTTGCTGCCTGACCTGCAGGGAACTGAACGCATGATGTGGGGTTCGCCTAAAATGAGAATGTCTTTATAAATCTCGGGCTCCGGTTATCTCTTCAGGACTATTCGCTCCGGAATCCGCACCCAAAGGATTCGCATGGCCACCATTTCCCAGACTACCGCTGCGCCTGACGCCGCTAAGCCAGGACAGGCACAGCCAACGGCGGCAACTATAGTCCCACCCGCTGCGCCACAAGAGGCGCAAGGCGCGGCGGCCGCGCAACCATCCCGCTTAGTGATGCTGATTGTGGCAATGATGAAGAGCAAGCCGCACATCAGCGACTTAATATTCTCGCCGGGACGACTGCCACAGGTGGAAGTCGACGGGCAATTGGTAGAGCTGATCTTCCCCGGAATTAACAAGCTATCGGCCCAGGATACGGAACAGATTGGGCGCGAATTGATTGGCGACAGCGAGCACCACATCAAGCAACTGGAGACGAATGGCTCGGCAGACATTTCCTATGGCATTTCCGGTGTGGGACGGTTTCGCGTGAATGTGTTCCGGCAAAGAGGCACGTGTGCTGTGGTGATGCGCGCGATTCCTCGAAACATTCCGAATTTCGATCAGTTGAAATTGCCCAAAGTGCTGGAAGAAATCGTGAACCTGCGGAATGGACTGGTGCTGGTTACCGGGCCAACGGGATCGGGTAAATCTTCGACGCTGGCGGCGATTATCGGCAAGATGAATGAAGATAAGGCCATCCACATTTTAACCATCGAAGACCCGATTGAGTTTGCGCACAATCACCGCAAGGCCACGATTCACCAACGCGAATTGCACATGGATACGCCGACGTTTGCCTTGGCGCTGCGTGCGGCCCTGCGGCAAGCTCCCAAAGTGATTCTGGTGGGCGAGATGAGAGACCGGGAAACGATGGAAGTGGCGCTGGAAGCGTCCGAAACGGGTCACCTGGTGCTGTCGACACTGCACACGATTGACGCCGCGAAGACAGTAGAACGCATCATAGGTGTGTTTCCGCTGAGCGAGCAGCAAGGAATCCGGATACGACTGTCGAAGGCGTTTCGATTCATTGTGTCGCAGCGGTTGCTGCCACGGAAAGATGGCAAGGGACGCATCCCGGCGATCGAGGTGCTGAAGTCCACGATGCGCACCCGCGAGTATGTGGAGAAAGGCGAGACGGAAGGCAAGTCGCTGCTGGACGCGATGCGGGATGGGTCGATTGACGGGATGCAGCACTTTGATGGAGTGATTGAAGACTTTATTCGAAACGG
>DASXBH010000074.1:0-6283 GCA_036491775.1 Candidatus Acidiferrum sp. | reverse complement strand
CCGTCATCCAAGCCAAACCGCATCTTGATCACTTTTTCTTCGCGCGGCGTCAACGTCTTCAGCACCGATGAAGTTTGTTCCTTCAAATTCAAGTTGATGACCGCATCCGAAGGCGACACGACTGCCTTGTCTTCGATGAAGTCCCCAAGATGCGAATCTTCTTCCTCGCCAATCGGCGTTTCCAGTGAAATCGGCTCTTGCGCGATCTTCAGAATCTTCCGCACCTTAGACACCGGAATGTCCATGCGCTTGGCAATTTCTTCGCTGGTCGGTTCGCGCCCAAGTTCCTGCACCAGTTGACGGCTGGTCCGCACCAGTTTGTTGATCGTCTCGATCATGTGCACCGGAATACGGATCGTACGCGCCTGATCGGCAATCGCGCGGGTAATCGCTTGGCGAATCCACCACGTCGCATACGTCGAAAACTTGTATCCGCGGCGCCATTCAAACTTATCAACAGCCTTCATCAGACCGATGTTGCCTTCCTGAATCAAATCCAGGAACTGCAATCCGCGGTTGGTATATTTCTTGGCAATCGATACCACCAGGCGCAGGTTAGCCTCGATCAGTTCCTTCTTGGCCTGTTCCGCTTCCGCTTCGCCGCGATGAATAATCGTCAGCGTCCGCTTTAGCTCCATCAACCCAACTTCACTGGCCTCTTCAATGTCCTTTAGTTCCGAACGACGTGTGCGCAGTTCCCGCTTTGCTTCCGCCTGGTTCTCGCCCTTGGAAACATCCGCACGACGCTCCAGCCGGCCCGCTTCGCGCTCCAACGACTGCAAGCGCTCCACCGTGCCGCGCATCTTGTCGATCAACCGCTTTTTCTCAAATGGGTTGAAATCGATTCCGCGAATTTCCAGCGAAATCTCGATGCGCGTCCGCGCTACCGCCCACTTGGCATGGATGTATGGCTTCTTCTTGGCCTTCGGCGACTTATCCAGCTTTACCGCCTGCTTCAACGCCAGGTCGTACAACTTCGCGATCTTCTCGATGTACTTCAGCGTTTGCTTGGTCTTGTTCGCGATTTTTTCTTCAGTCAGTTCTTCATCGTCGAACTGGACAATTTCCTTGATCGACCGCGCCCCTTTGCGGAGATCATCCCCAACCGCGATCAATTCCTTAATCACAATCGGCGAACGCGTGATCGCCTTCATTACCACCAGTTGCCCGCGCTCAATCCTCTTCGCAATCGTTACTTCGCCTTCGCGCGTTAGCAGCGGCACCGTACCCATTTCCCGCAGGTACATCCTTACCGGATCGTTGGTCTTCTCCAACGAACCCGGCGTCAGATCCAAGTCGCTTCCGCCTCCGCCAGCTTCCTCCGCATGTCCATCATCTTTGACTACTGCGTCACGATCGCCATCGCCGACAGACACTTCCACCGCGCGCGCCGCTTTCGCCGAAGCCGCGTCCTCGTAAATCTCAATGCCGTTCCGCTCAAATGTAGTCAGAAGGTCGTCGATCTCTTCCGAGGAATGCACTTCGGCAGGAAGCGAGTCGTTCACTTCGTCATACAGCAGGTAGCCCCTCTCTTTGCCTACGGCAATGAGTTGACGCACCGCATCATATTTTTCTTCTAGACCCACAGCTGCCACAACACTCCTCCCAATTCCGTCAACTTAATCCCAGCCCCACAGTGCTGGCTTTTTACCACAGCGCCGCAACATCTTGCCAGCCCTCAACCACATCGAGAGGACTCCACACCCTCGTCTCTATTCTCAGGTTTTTCGATGATGCCCTACGCGCCGCGTTGTTCGCTTCCACTGCCCCACGTGTACCCGCCGACTTCGGCATAACGGGTTTCTGCATCCCTTTACTTGAGTATAGATGCCGAAACGAGCGAATCCGTTATCCGCGTAACCCTTCTACGCTACATGCTTAAGTCCTGCAATGTCAATTATTTCCTTGTCGAAATCCTGTGCGGAACGTGTCCCTATTTGAGCCCCGTCAACTTAGATGAGTGTGTTCCATAGGCGGGCGCGCTATATCCCAAAAAAGCGCGCTCACCGAACAAAATGACCGGTGAGCGCCTTTGTACCTACGCCTGATCTTACCCGTTATCCCTTCGCGGCAGCTTTGGCTCCAATCGAGTCGAGCTTGGCGATTGCTTCGGAAGGGAGTTGCAGCTCTGCCGCCTTCAGATTTTCCCGAAGATGGCCGAGCGACGATGTCCCGGGAATCAACAGAATGTTCGGCGAGCGCTGCAGCAGCCAAGCCAGCGCAACCTGCATCGGCGTAGCCTTTACCGACGCTGCCACCTCGTCGAGCACTGAGGACTGTAGCGGGGTAAATCCTCCCAATGGGAAGAAGGGCACATACGCGATGCCCCGCTTGGCCAGCTCATCGATCAAGCCTTCATCATCGCGCTGCGCTACGTTATAGAAGTTCTGCACGCACACGATCTCCGTAATTTTCTGCGCCTCCGCCACCTGCGTGCGATTGACATTGCTCAACCCAATATGACGAATCAATCCTTGGCGCTTGAGCTCCACCAGCACCGCCAGCGGCTCCTCAATCGATCCCTCCTCTGGCCCCATCATGCCTCCAACCCGCAGATTGACCACATCCAGCGCGTTCAGCCCCAGATTGCGTAAATTGTCATGCGCGCCATCGATCAGCTCTTGACGCGAACGCGCGTGCACCCAAGACTTATCTTCCTTTCGTCGCGCGCCCAGCTTCGTCACAATTACTAGCCCCTCTGGATACGGATGAAGCGCACGTTTAATGATCTGGTTGGTCACATGGGGGCCATAATAATCGCTGGTATCGATGTGGTTCGCTCCCGAAGCAATCGCCTCGCGCAACACGGCAATCGCCTCATCCATGTCGCGCGGCGGTCCCCACACCTGCGGACCTGCAAGTTGCATCGCTCCGTATCCCATCCGATTCAAAGTTATCGCAGTGCCCGGCAGTTTGTAGCTGCCGGCCAATTCCATGTGCTTCGTCATTCGTTTCTCCTCTACCGTGCTCAACGTTTGCTGTAATCCTGCTATCTGTGCTTTGATGAAGAAAGCTTCAGTCTAGGAGTTTCGCATTTGCCCCAACGCTCCCAAATCTCCTTAAACCCCCGTAAATCGCCTGTTCAGGCCCGTTCCGCTGCTAGTGTGGATGCCATTCTGGAGGCCACTATTCAGGTTTTGCTCCGCGTCGGAAAAGAGCGTTTGACCACCACCCGCGTCGCGTTGCGAGCCGGCGTTTCCGTCGGTACCTTATATCAATACTTTCCGAATAAAAGTGCACTCTTGCAGGCGGCCTTGAGACGTCACCTCACTCAGGTCGCCGAAACCGTCGAACGGGTCTGCGAGCAGCAGCAAGGCAGAACCCTCCGGGAAATGGTGACCGCCCTCATCACCGCGTTTCTTCAAGCCAAAATGAGAGATGCGAAGACCAGTGTCGCACTCTACTCTGTCAGTTCTGACGTCGACGGAGCAAAGATTTCACAGCAGGTCGGAAAGCGGCTTAGTCAAGAGATCGTTCGAATGCTAGCCACGGCCAGCGAACCGCTCACCACCGAACCTCAACTCGTCGCGACCATGCTCCAAGGTGCGTTGGTCGGCGTCAGCCGCGGAATCCTGGAATCGCCTGATCCCGAGCAGCAGATGGAGATTCTCAGTCGCGAACTGATTTTGATGGCCTGCTCCTACGTGGATGCGTCTTCAGCGCGGCCCTCGCTTCAACCTGCCGGTGCCGCCATGGAGAAACGCCATAAAAATCCGTCTGCTGAAGCATCGGGCGCACTAACAGACTTCGCGGTCCAACACGCGAAAGTTTCGGCGCACTAGCGATCATCTCTCAGCCGCAGCTCCCTCCATCATCGACCACAAGCTAGCCCCGTATTCCCGTGGATTGCCGCCTCTCGCGCCCTCAATTGGACTAAGATGATGCCACCCGGAGGAATAACATGACCAGCCAGGCACGAGACTCACAACGGCACAGAGGCTCCGGTGCAGCCACTGCAGCGACTCTTCTCCTTTTGATCGTCACGCTGCTCGCGCCGCAAGCCCGCGCCAAGATGAACGTCGATTTCAATCCTGATCTCGATTTCTCCAAGTACAAGACCTTTGCCTACATCGGTGGAGTGGAACACCTGGCCATGATGCAATTAAACCCTGCCGAGATTCGCAACAACGTTCACGACGCCGTAGCTCGTGAACTCGTCAAGCGCGGCCTCAAGGAAGTGAACCGCGACAACAATCCGGATTTGGTCGTCCGCTATTTCGCCAACAGCCAGACCGACGTGAATCTCGCTGCTACCGGAGACGCCGGCTGGGGAGGGTTCGCTTCCTACTTCGGGGATGACTGGGCGTACAACTATGATCTCTGGAGCGCCACCACCTCACGCGAAGGCTCGCTCATGATCGATCTGATCGACGTGAAGCGAAAAGACCTCGCCTGGCGCCTCTTCCTCCAACAGAAAATCACCAACGTAGACAAAGTCTGGCAAAAAGTCGATCAGGAAATCGTTAAGGGCTTCGAAAGCTTCCCGCCCACCGACAAAGAAAAGCAAGAAAAGCGAAAAGAACGCGCCGAGCATCCGCCTAAGGCGCAGAAACCACAATTCCAATAAATGAAGTTTGAACGAACGGGCTCAGCTTTTGTCCGATCAGCCTTGCGCCGTCAGTCTCCGCAACAATTCCTGCTTGCGCGTCAACAATTCCCGCAACGCTGGTCCCGCTGGATTTGCTTCAATGTTCCTCTGCACGTTCGCCAGTTCCTGTTCCACCCGCCGCCGATTGAGCGCCTCGAGGCAACTCTCCGCCTCTTCCCAACTCGCCTCCTGCATCGGCTCAAATAAAATCTCAAAAAACATTCGTCGGTCCTTTTCCTCCAACAACGTCGCAATTTCCGTGGCCTGCATCGGCTGCTCCGACAAATTCGCCAAAATCAGTGCTGCGAAAATCTTCTCGGTCTCTAGCCCTTCGTATACGCGCCCCTGCTGCAATCGTTGCGCCAATTCTCGCCGGAATCCTTCCGCCTCCATCAGCATTCGGATCATTCGCCGCTCAATTGGCTTTGCCGCCTTCCCCACCAACTCCGGCTTCGTCTTGATCTGATCACGGCGCTCCGCCGCTGCCTTGCTCAATTCTGCGCGCAACACCGGTTCATCGATTCGCAATTGCTGCGAAATCCTCGTGGCCCATTCCGAACGAAGCAATCGATTCGGAATTTTCTGCAAGTAAGGCAACAAGAAATTCACCGCCCGCACTTTCCCCTCCCCGCTCGTCAAATCCATTTGCCGCGCTCGCGCAATCAGATAATCCACATACGGCGGCGCTTCTTTCAAGGCCTTGATGTAGGACTCCGCGCCCTTCTCCCGTATATAAAGGTCCGGGTCGGCCTTCTTATCCCCAATCGACGGCAACGCCAGCACCCGCACCTCAAAATCCTGCTCCAGCAGCAGCACCAGCGATCGCTCCGTCGCCGCTTGCCCTGCCACGTCCGGGTCATAATTCACGATCAGCCGCTTCGTGAACCGGCCCAGCAACTTGATCTGCGGCTCGGCCAGGCTGGTTCCGCAACTCGCCACCACATTGCTGATTCCCGCGCGCGCCACGGCGATCGCATCCATATATCCTTCCACCAGAATCGCGAAATCCTGCCGCCGAATCGCATCTTTCGCACGATCCATGTGATATAGCACGTTGCTCTTCGAATAGATCGGCGTCTCCGGCGAGTTCAAATATTTCGGCTGCTCGTCGCCCAGCGCCCGGCACCCAAACGCCACAATTTTTCCCGAGTCATTGGCAATCGGAAACGTGATCCGTCGCCGGAATCGATCGAACAGTCTTCCACTCGTTCCATCCCGCGAAATCAATCCCGAATCCACCAGCAATTTGTCCGCGCTATACTTCTGCTTCAGCGCCCGCAACAAAATATCTCCGCCGCTGGGCGCATAGCCAATTCCGAATTTCGCAATCGCCTCGGCGTTCAGCCCGCGATCTTCCAGATACGCGCGTGCTGCTCGGCCCTCTGCCGTAGTCTCCAACTGCTTCGCGAAAAACGCCTGCGCATCCCGGTGCATATCGATCAGCACCGCGCGCACCTGATTCTCTTTGCGCTCTTCCGGTGAACTTGCCCGCGGCCGCGGCACCGCAATCCCGCATTTCTCCGCCACAATCTTTACGGCATCCGGAAACGGGCACTTCTCCATCTCCATCACAAACGTAAAAACGTCGCCGCCCTTCCCGCATCCAAAGCAGTGAAAGATCTGCTTCACCGGATGCACCGCGAACGACGGGCTCTTTTCCCCGTGAAACGGACACAGCCCGGTAAAATTCTGCCC
>DASXBH010000073.1:0-13699 GCA_036491775.1 Candidatus Acidiferrum sp. | reverse complement strand
GCCCGGAACGCTACCTTGGGGTTGTGCTTCGACAACACCTTGGTGATCGCGGCGGTCAACGTGGTCTTGCCATGATCAATGTGACCAATCGTCCCAATGTTCACATGCGGCTTGGTGCGCTCAAATTTCTCTTTCGCCATTGCTTCTTCTGCTCCTCAATCGATAATCGTGTCAAAACCTAAACTTATTTACTTTCCCCGCGGTACTTCTTAATTACTTCTTCTGCCAAGGCGTTCGGCAGTTCCGCATAATGCGAGAAATGCATGGTGAATGTGGCGCGTCCCTGAGTGCGGCTGCGCAAATCGGTGGCATACCCGAACATCTGCGCCAACGGCACTTCCACGCGAATCACGTTGCTCCCCGCACGATTTTCGGTACCTTGAATCGCAGACCGCCGCGAATTCAAGTCGCCAAAAACCTGCGCCATATATTCTTCCGGCACCACAACTTCCACTTTCATGATTGGCTCAAGCAATACCGGCTTGGCGCGCGAGCAGGCTTCTTTGAAAGCCATGGAGCCGGCGATTTTGAACGCCATTTCGTTGCTGTCCACGTCGTGATAGCTACCGTCGACCAGCACCACGGCGACGTCAACCATTGTGAAACCCGCGACTATGCCGTTATCCAGCGCTTCACGAATACCTGCTTCAATCGGAGGAATGAATTCACGCGGAATCGCGCCGCCGATGACTTTATCGATGAACAGGAAGCGGTGTTCCTTGTCGAACTTCCACTTGCCCGGAGTGCCGCCAGTGACCGACTTGGCTAATGCGTCCAGGTCGTCGACCGACAGTTCCTTCATGTTTTCGTGATCGGAGCTTGGTAGCGGATGCAATTCAATCTTGCAATGGCCATACTGACCCTTACCACCGGTCTGCTTAATGTACTTGCCTTCCGCCAGCGACTTTTTGCGAACCGTTTCGCGATACGCCACCTGCGGCCGGCCCACATTCGCCTGCACGTTATATTCGCGCAGCATGCGGTCCACAATGATTTCCAGGTGCAGCTCGCCCATGCCGGAAATCAAAGTCTGGCCGGTGTCGGGCTCGGTGGAAACGCGGAACGTGGGATCTTCTTGCGCCAAACGTTGCAGCGCCACGCCCAACTTGTCTTGATCCGCCTTGGTCTTTGGCTCAATAGCCACCGAAATAACCGGAGTTGGGAAGTCGATGGACTCCAAGATGATCGGCTTATTTTCGTCGCACAGCGTGTCGCCGGTATTGACACTCTTCAATCCGACGCAAGCACAGATATCGCCGGCGCAGACTTCGTCAATTTCCTCGCGCTTGTTGGCATGCATCTGCAGCAAGCGAGAAATACGCTCGCGCGAACCCTTACCGGCATTCAGCACATAGCTTCCGGATTTCAAGACGCCCGAGTAAACGCGAATGTACGTAACATGGCCGACGAACGGGTCG
Source organism: Candidatus Acidiferrum sp. (assembly GCA_036491775.1). Taxonomy (GTDB): domain Bacteria; phylum Acidobacteriota; class Terriglobia; order Acidiferrales; family UBA7541; genus Acidiferrum. The sequence continues at coordinate 12,281 of DASXBH010000073.1, read as the reverse complement.
GACATAATCTTGAAAGCCAACGCGGCAAACGGAGCATCATCCGCAGCGCGGCGCAGTTCCACTTCTTCCGTCTCCGGGTTAGTACCCTCAAGTGGCGGCACATCCAGTGGAGAAGGCAAATAATCGATGACGGCATCGAGCAACGGCTGAATGCCCTTGTTCTTAAACGCCGAACCGGCCAGCACCGGAACGATTTTCAGCGCCAGCGTCGACTTACGAATCGACTTGCGCATTTCGTCTACGGTCAGCGTGCCTTCGGTCAAATATCTGTCGAGCACGGCGTCGTCGTGTTCCGCGATGTATTCCACGGTCTTGTTGCGATGTTCGTCGTAGAACGCCTTATCGATAGCCGAGCCTTTCAGCGCGGCAGCAACGTCGGGACGCGAATCAACGAACGCCTTGTCCCACAATTTTTCAACTTCGAAAATTTCGAACTTTGCGCCCAACGTTTCTTCGAGCCACACAATCACCTTCTGCTCGATGAAATCGATAATCCCGATGAAATTGTCTTCGCGCCCCAGCGGGAACTGCAGTGGCACCGGATGCGCACCCAAACGTTGACGAATGGTACGGATCACGTGATCGAAGTCCGCGCCCATACGATCCATCTTGTTCACAAAGCAAATACGCGGCACACGATACTTGTCAGCCTGGCGCCAGACTGTTTCCGATTGCGGCTGCACGCCGGCAACCGAGTCGAATACGCAAACCGCGCCATCCAACACGCGCAGCGAACGCTCCACTTCTACTGTGAAGTCCACGTGGCCTGGAGTGTCAATAATGTTGACGCGATATTTCTTGTCAAAACGAGTCCAACTGGCAGTCGTCGCCGCGCTGGTAATGGTGATGCCCCGTTCGCGCTCCTGCTCCATCCAGTCCATGGTGGCGGTTCCTTCATCCACGGAACCGATTTTGTAAGTCACACCCGTGTAGAACAGGATGCGCTCCGTCGACGTGGTTTTCCCCGCATCGATGTGCGCCATAATTCCGATGTTGCGCGTATCTTCGAGTTTGAATACCCGGCTCATAGCTTGAAAAGCTCTCTTCTCCCCTGTGCCTGCTGTTACCGTTTCACTCACAACAACTCCAATTCTTTCTATTACCAGCGGTAATGCGCGAACGCCTTGTTCGCTTCCGCCATGCGGTGCACATCTTCCTTCTTCTTCACCGCGCCGCCTCGCGCATTGGCCGCGTCAATCAATTCATCCGCGAGCTTGTCGATCATCGTCTTGCCCGCGCGTTCCCGCGAGTACTGCAACAGCCAGCGAATCGCCAGTGATTGCCGGCGGAACGGATTCACTTCCACTGGAACCTGGTAGTTCGCGCCACCCACACGGCGCGTCTTCACTTCCACCAGCGGCTTCAAATTCTCTATGGCCTTCTTGAAAATCTTCAGCGCGTCATCATTGGTCTTCTTGGCCACTTGATCCATCGCGCCATAGAACACCCGCTGCGCCGTGCTCTTCTTGCCTTCCCACATCATCGAGCAGATAAACTTCTCTACCAGATCGCTTCCGTACACCGGATCGGTCGCTTGTACGCGCCGGCTGACTATTCCTTTACGAGGCATTGCTTGTCATCGCTCCTTCGGAAACTTTTGCTGCCAAATTCTTACTTGCCTGCCGCGCCAGCCTTCGGACGCTTTGCTCCATACTTCGAACGACCCTGCTTGCGATTCTCCACGCCCGCCGCGTCCAGCGTGCCGCGCACGATGTGGTAACGCACGCCAGGCAGATCCTTCACACGGCCACCGCGCACCAGCACGATGGAGTGCTCCTGCAAGTTATGACCAATACCTGGAATGTAGGTCGTCACTTCCACGGCATTCGTCAGCCGCACACGAGCCACTTTGCGCAGCGCCGAGTTCGGCTTCTTCGGCGTCTGTGTGTACACGCGAATGCAAACTCCCCGGCGCTCCGGGCAGCCCATCAATGCGGGCGATTTCGTCTTGGTCTGAATTCCTTCGCGACCCATGCGTACAAGTTGTGAAAACGTCGGCACAGTCTTCCTCTTTTTCCTTCGGCGCTTCTCGTGAATTTCTCTCGAGCCCGCCGCGCTTCGCGCACACAATTTTTCAGACTCTCGCCTTGCGCGCAAAAATTCCGCGAGAGCACACCATGACGCTGAAAGGTTTACTGCGAATCCGGAGAGACCAGCAAGAGACTCCGCACACAATCCAAGAGACAGCTATCAGCTCTCGGTTTCGAATCGGAGAGGCTTACTCGGCTTTTCGGGGCTGGCGCCCCATTCCGGCCGCTCTTCCGTCCCATTCCATCGTTCTTGTTCCGGGACTGAAGAATTCCTTCCAACCAGCCATCCCCCCACTGCCTGCTAACGAGATGGCCGTACTGCTAGGGTAAAATTACCCCTGACAAACAATAGAGTATAGAGAAGATAAACTAGTCTGTCAAATCTGTTTGGACAATGGCCCGAGGAAAACTCTGTGGAAATCACGGGAGTGGCAGTTAGGCTGCTCACCGCCCGTTCCCCCGGCAAAAAGCGCCCTCAGCCTCGCCAGAAACCGATTATTGAAAGCTTCGACAAAGGCGACTAACCCGCTCCGTGTCAGCTAGTTACCTGCTGTTTTTGGCCCGGAACCCAAGTCACCAAAGGGCCAGAGCTTGAACGCATTCAGCATATCGTATTGATCCTTATCCCGCAACATCTTCGCGCTTTTTTCGGGCGGCCACGGACTGGCGAAGCGTTCTGGTCGGTCTGCGAGCCAGTAAGCGGTAAGTGCCATAATCGTCGCGTTCTGCGCCAAGATATCCGGCTTCACTTCCTCCAACGAATCTGCCGCAGAGTGATGCGTGTATTTATAATCCGGAGAATCCTGATCCAAATTGATCCCCGGCAAGCCGGCCAAAATGAACGGTCCCGTGTCCGTGCCGAATTCCAGTTTGTCATTCACCTTAATTTCACGAATATTTCCAAGAGACTTCGCAAACGGCTCGAGCGATGCGGTCAGATCGTCGCGCCCACCGAGTTGAAATTCCTTGATCGCACCCTGTCCGTTGTCCAAAACCACGTCGCCAATGTGATTTTTCATCTCACTGGCATGCTGCTTCGTGTAAGCCAGCGAACCGAGCAATCCCTGCTCCTCCCCGGTGAACAGTACAAAACGAATTGTCCGGCGCGGTCGTACACCGCTTTTTACAATTGCTTCCGCAGCGCCCAGCACGCTAGTCGAACCGGTGCCGTTATCGGTTGTGCCTTCACTCAAATCCCAGGAATCCAGATGCGCGCCGACCACCACAATTTCTTCAGGATGCTCGCGACCAACAATTTCGCCGACCACGTTGGCGCTCTCCACCGGCCCATCCGTGAATTTATTTTGTACATTGATGCGCATCCGCACGGGTTTTCCCGCAGCCAGAAACCGTTCCAGTTGACTCTGATCTTCGTTGGTCATATCCACCACTGGAATTGCGAAATCGGCAGCAAATCCGAGAATTCCCGTGTGCGTCAGGTGCATTCCTTCCGCTTTAAACCCGCCTTGACCGCCAATGACCGCAATCGCGCCCGCTTTTTGCAGCGCGTTCAGGAAATCTCCAAATTGCGCGAAGATCAGCCAGAAGCTTTTCTTTGGCGCGCCTTCCGGCTTCATCATCACAATCTTGCCCCGAAATCGCGACGTGTCTTTCAATTCATCATCCAGGTTGAACAAATTTGCGGTGACCACTTCGCCCTCAGCACCGCCCGCGGGAGTCGAACCTGTCCAGCCCATCGCATCCACCGTCAACGTGTGCCGCACCGGCGAAGTCAATTCCGCCTCTGCCGTGCCGCGCGTCCAGCCTTTCCACATCGTCCACTTCTCGGCGCGGACATTCTGCAGGCCAATGGCCTTCATTTTGCCGACACCCCAGTCAACCGCCTTCTGCGCCGCAGGCGTTCCAGTTACGCGCCCGCCTATTTCATCGCTCAACTCAGTGAGATATTCGAAGGCGTGCGAATCCATCGTGCCTTCCCCTGCGATCTTTACCAGCGCCGCCTTGGTGCCATCCTCTTCCGGTCCCTTAGGCGCCACATCCGTTTTCGCATTCGCGCAAATACTCGCCGCCAGCAAAACCACTCCAGCCATCAACGATCGATTTCTCATCAGCACCCTCGCATCTGTTCTTTCAGCAGCCACCAACACAAAGTTTTGACTCTACCATGTTCTTAGACGGGGGTTTCGGCCCCTTGTCTCACCCGAAACGCGCCACGCATCCTTCGCTTTACGCTATTAGCGGCGGCACCTAAACTGCCAACGTGAGATTTTCTTCCGGAAAACTTCGGCTTCTGACATCCCTGCTCCTGTTCGTCTGGCCGCTCGTCGCGCAAGAGCCCGCCCAAAAATCCGCTGACAACCCCCAAGAGAAGCCTGCAACCAGCGCCCAGAACGAAAAAACCACGGAAGGGCCGCAACTTCCCTTCCAGATTCAACTGCTCGAGACCCACATCCGCTTTGAAGCCAACGGTGACTCGCGCAAAGAAGTTCACACCATCGTCAAAATCATCAACGTCTTGGGCGCTCGTCAATTCTCACGCGTCGCTTTCGATTACAACCGCGCCTTTCAACAAATAGACATCCCCCTCATCCGCATCAGCCATGCCAATGGCGGCACCTCTGAACTGTTGCCCAGTGCCGTCACCGACGCTCTCAATCCCGCCGTAGAAAAATTCCCCGCTTACCAGGACGTCCGCGTCAAATCCGTTCGCATCCTCGGCCTGCAAGAAGGCGACACGCTCGAATATCGCGTCATCACGACGACAACGCGCCATCCGCTCGCTCCCGACTTCTGGCTGGAACACACCTTCGACCGCTCCGGCCAAGTCCTGGAAGAACACTACGAACTCGACCTGCCCGGTAAAATCAATCCCACGAATTCAATGAAGTCAGCTGGGGCTGACCCGACAAATGCCACTGTTTACGTGGGCGTTCCTTCTACGGTGTACCGAAACATAGAAACCCCGGACGGAGTCCGAACTATCTTCCAGTGGAAAATAGCGAGCCTTTCAGTCCCCTCGGTTCAGGATGACCGAGGTGATCCCGTTCCGGATGTTCTGGTGACGAAATTCATAGATTGGCTAAGCCTCGCTACCCGATTGGCATCGGCCGTCCCACATTGGTCCGAAGAAGACCAAAAGGCCGGGCAGTCCAAGCTCGCATCCTTCAATCCTCCCCCTACATCCGCAACGCAACAACTGCGAGCCATCTACGACTTTGTATCTCGCGGTATAACCACCGTTGATCTGCCGCTCGAAGCAACTGGATTCCGCATGCGCTCAGGCAAGGAAATTGTCGATTCTGGGTATGCCATCCCCGAAGAAAAGTGTTACGTATTGTCCCAACTGGCCAAATCCGCTGGCTTTTCAGCAGAGCTCGTTTTCTATGGCCTCCAACTCAACCAACAACAAATGCCACGTCCTGATTTCCAGCGGGTTTTCGTCCAGATTGCAAATAAAGTTGACCCCGAAGCCTTCGATCCGAGCGTCGAAGTGGCTCCCTTTGGCCTGATTCCGGCGCAATTCCGGGGAAAGCCGGTGATAAGTCTTTCACCTCAGAGTGGAGGCGACTATGCCATTAATTGGATCAGGTTGCCGGAGACCATTCCATTTCGCGCCCGCCAACTCGTCGATATTTCTGCCGAACTCTCCAGCGATGGCAAGCTCACCGCTAAAGTGAAGTACACCCTACGTGGTGATAACGAACTACTCTTGCGCGTGGCATTCCATCAAACCTCTAAAGACAAGTGGAAAGACGTTGCCGGCTTGCTTGCTATCTCCGACGGATTCCGCGGCCAAGTAACCAGCGTCACCGCTTCCGATCCCACCGCCACGAAGGATCCGTTCACCGTCGAATACGAAATCACCCAACCAAAATTTGTGGATTGGACAAAGAACCCGGTTCGCATTCCGGCTCTCCTGCCACAGATTGGTGTTCCAGACCCGCCATCACGAAATGCTACCGGACCGAATGCGCCGAAGATCGAACTTGGCACTCCGCTCGAGGTAGACACTCACGTCACTGTACATTTGCCCGCGGGAACTACCGTCGAAGCGCCGGCCGGCACTTCTGTGAAACGTGACTACGCCACCTTTTCGTCGACCTACTCGGCTAAACTGAACACGCTAACCGCCGCGCGTCACGTCGATTTCCTAGCGCGTGAGCTTCCCGCTGATCGTGCCGCCGACTATAACGCCTTCTTCCGCACCATCCAAAACGATCAAACTCAACATTTCACCCTGTTCGCCCCTCCTATTCCTGCCAGCGAGCCACCGAAGTCCCCCGAAAAACAAAAATCCTCCCCATAACGAGGAGGATTTTCGATTTTCTACCGAAACTCCATCACTTCCCGTTCCTTCGTCGCAGCCAAATCCTCGATCTTCTTGGTCTCCGCCTGCGACACTTTCTCCAACTCATCCAGCGCCCGCTTATGATCGTCCTGGCTGATCTTCTTTTCTTTCTCCAGTTTGTCGATCGCTTCCTTCACATCGCGCCGGATGTTGCGCACCGCGGTGCGGTGATTCTCCAAAATCTTGTGCATGTGCTTCACCAGCTCCTTGCGCCGCTCTTCGGTCGGCGTCGGCACCGGAATCCGCACCACTTTGCCGTCATTCGTGGGATTCAATCCCAGGTCCGAAGCGCGAATCGCCTTATCAATCAGCGCCACCACGCTCGGGTCCCACGGCGTGATCATCAGCATGGTCGCATCCGGCACGGTAACGTTGCCCAGTTGATTCACCGGCATCGGCGTACCGTGATAATCCACGCGCACCTGATCCAGAATCGCCGCGTTCGCCCGCCCCGTCCGCACGCTCGCCAACTCTTTCCTGAAATCGTCTACCGCCTTTTCCATCCGCGTTTTAGCCGCGGCCATGCCATCCTTCGTCGTAGCAATCGTTGTCATATCGTCTTCCCTCTATTGTTTTTGCCTGCAGCGCATCCCGCTGCAATGCGCATCCCCTGCTGAAAAGCTGGCCCGATTCATTTCCGATTTCGCGCCGCGCCGAAGTGACTACAAAACAACTTGCTTCGATGGCAGCACCGTGGATCCCACCGGTTCGCCCAGCACCGCCCGCCGAATATTCCCCGGCGTATGCATATTGAAAATTACGATGGGCATGCCGTTGTCCATGCACAGCGAGATCGCCGTAGCATCCATCACCTTCAAATTCTGGTGCAACACTTCGCGATAGGTAATCTCCGCAAAAAACTTCGCGTTGCTCACCTTCTCCGGATCCGCATCATAGATTCCATCCACACGCGTAGCCTTCAAAATCACGTCCGCCTTGATTTCCATCGCACGCAAAGCCGCCGCGGTGTCCGTAGAAAAGTAAGGATTGCCGGTACCCGCCGCGAAAATCACTACCCGCCCTTTTTCAATGTGCCGCTGCGCGCGCCTCCGAATAAACGGCTCGCACACCTGATGCATCTCAATGGCGCTCTGCACCCGCGTATGCACTCCCACCTTCTCCAACGCGTCCTGCATCGCCAGCGCATTCAATACCGTCGCCAGCATCCCCATGTAGTCGCCCGTAGCACGGTCAATATCGAATCCCTTTTGCCGCGCGCCACGAAATATATTGCCCCCGCCCACCATGATGGCGATCTGCACGCCCAACTTGTGAACTTCCTTCAACTCAATAGCAATTTCGTGCAGCGTCGCCCCGTCAATTCCGTAACCCTGTGACCCTTGCAGCGATTCACCCGAAAGCTTCAGCAAAATACGCCTGTACGCAGGCCTTTTCTTTCCCGCTACAACTTTCACTTCACTGCTCTTCCTTGTCGCTGGCGATTGCCTGGCCATGTGTCTCCGTTCTTTCCGAGCGAAACCCTGCCGATTGTAACAAACATCCCACGCCTTGGCCTATGCGCGATGAACGGAGTAGTCATCAGACGAGAAAGAATCCAGGGTGCGCAGACGGTTGGCATCGGCAAGCGTGCGACAAAACATTTGCTGCGCTCCAGCTTCAATTCGAGCAAAAATATCACCGAGGAATCGACTACCATGAGAAAGAATCTGAAGTTTATTCTCGCCGCAACGGTTCTCGTGAGTTGCAGTTTCCTGCATGCCCAGGACAAACCCGGAATTACCGTCGCCTCCGCAACGTACGGCTCAAACATGAATCGCAAGGCCGCCGGAAACGCCACCGCCTACGTAAAATCGGCCTGCGACGGAAAAAGAAGTTGTCAAATCTCCGTGAAAGACCTGGCGACTAAAATCGCCGATCCCAGCCCTGGCAACAAAAAAGATTTTGAGTTTTCTTATCGCTGCGGTTCGATGCGCAAGCACGGTCACCTCGATCCCGAAGCCGCCGAAAAGACTGCGCTGCTAAGTTGCGCCGAGTAGCGCAACCCTTTACACAAAAAAAAACGCCCCGGAAATCCGAGGCGTTTCGTTAGGCGGTTAACCGCCCTTCGAGATCTGCAATTTGTTACGCGTTTTCCGGCTTCGCTTCCGCTTCGGATCCGCCGCTAGCCGCCGAGCCAACACTTACCTCACCAACCTTAAATCTCGAGAAACGACGAATCGTGATGTTCTCGCCCAGCTTGGCGATAGACTGCGCGATCATCTCCCCAATCGTGTGCGTCTCGTCCTTGATGAAATGCTGTTCGTACAAGCAATTCTCTTCGTAGAACTTTTCCATCTTGCCTTGCACGATTTTCTGGATCACCGGTTCCGGCTTTCCGGTCGCGCGTGCCTGTGCCGTATAGATCTCGCGTTCCTTCTCGAGCATCTCCGGCGTTACGTCTTCCCGGCGCACATACTTCGGATCCACCGCGGCGATATGCATCGCCACATCATGTGACAACTGCTGAAACGCATCGGTACGCGCCACGAAATCGCTTTCGCAATTGATTTCCACGATTACGCCAATCTTCCCGCCGGCGTGAATGTAGTGGCCGATCAACCCTTCGGTCGCTTCACGCGTAGCCTTCTTCGCCGCGGCCGCCTGACCCTTCTTGCGCAACACATCGATGGCCTTCTGAATGTCTCCATTCGCTTCCACCAGCGCGGCGCGACAATCGCTAAACCCGGCGTTGGTTCTTTCTCTCAGTTCCTTTACGAGCTTTGCTGGGATTTCCATGGTTGGTTTGCTTGTACTCATCCTCTTCTCTTTCTCTCAGACTGCTTCAGCAATGGTTTGAGTGTTTCTAGAAAAATGGCCCGGCGTCGATTTTCGTCGCAGCGCCGGGCCAGCGAAATTGATTACCCTCGCGCGTTAATTAGCGAATTTCCTCGTCAGGAGGTACGGTCGCACTGGCTGCTTCCAGAAGTGCTTCGGCAGTTTCCGAGCCTTCCACAAAGTCGCCTTCTTGCTTCTCGTACTGTTCATAGGCGCTGGTGTCCACGTAATCGACGCCCGCTTCATGCGCCTGATCCGCCGCCACCTTTTGATCCGCCACTTGCGATTGTTCGTACTGCGCACGGCCTTCCGCAACCGAATCCGCAATCTTCGTCGTGAACAGGCGAATCGCGCGCAACGCATCATCATTGCCCGGAATAATCCAGTCCACCATGTCAGGATCGCAATTCGTATCCACCACCGCGACCACCGGAATACCCATGCGCCGCGCTTCCTTTACCGCAATTTCTTCGGCGTTGGAGTCGATGACGAACATGGCGTCCGGCAACTGCGCCATATTTTCAATGCCTTCCAGGTTCTGAAAAAGGTGCTTCATCTCGCGGTCCAACCGCGCGCGCTCTTTCTTCGAGAGCTGTTCCATTCGGCCATCTTCGGTCATGGCCTTCAATAATTTCAGGCGCTTAATCGATTTCTGCAGCGTCGCCCAGTTGGTGAGCGTACCGCCCAGCCAGCGGTGATTCACGAAGTACGCACCCGCGCGCTTCGCCTCTTCCGCAATGGCTTCCTGCGCCTGGCGCTTGGTGCCCACAAACAGCACTGTTCTGCCCTGCGCGGAAATTTCGCTCACGAAGCGGCTCGCTTCGCGAAACATTTTTAGCGTCTTTTGCAAATCGATGATGTGAATGCCATTGCGTTCCCCGAAAATGTATTCCTTCATCTTGGGGTTCCAACGGCGCGTCTGGTGGCCGAAATGTACGCCAGCCTCCAGCAGCTCCTTCATTGTGATTTCTACTGCCACTTTTCCTCCTAGTTAGATAGCTGCTTTTCGCGACGCTTTCGAGCCTCGCCGGATTCCTCCAGCGTCCTAGTCCGAAACGTCTCGCAACAGCCTCATGCCGGCTGCTTGCCGGCCGTGATCTTGGCGGCGCAACTTGCGCCACGCCGCCAGAGCCCATGTAGCGGCCACTTTTAGGCGGCCACAAGGTGGAACAAAAAAGTTCCGCCCAAATCCACCGCCAAGCGTTTAGCGCTTGGTGAACTGGAAGCGCTTGCGGGCGCCCTTCTGCCCGTACTTTTTGCGTTCCTTCATGCGCGAATCGCGCGTCAAAAATCCGTTCTTGCGCAGCGCCGGCCGCAGCTCCGGGTTGAAGCGGCTGATCGCACGCGACAATCCCATGCGCACCGCGCCAGATTGCCCGCCAACTCCGCCACCCTTCGCCGTGCACACCACGTCCACTTGATCAGTCAGACTGGTGAACTTCAGCGGCTCGATCGCTTCATGCTCCCAGGCATGATTCGGAAAATATTCCTTGGGAGTGCGGCCGTTGACCGTAAACTTCCCGGAACCGGGACGCAGAAACACCCGCGCCACCGATTCTTTGCGCCGTCCCGTGCCATGGAACCAAACCTTCTTGCCCGTTGTGGGCGTTTCTACAGTGCTCAAAGCTCCTCCTCGAAAATCTCACTTCAGACGAGACGGTCCCACGTCTCATCGACTTCACGTCCGGATGGCTCCCTGCTAAAGGCACTTCTTAGAAAGGAACTGCACCTACGTGCGGAACCCCACCACGCGCTCCGAGCCTGTCGGAGCTACCTAACTACACTGCGACTTGCTGCGGCTTCTGTCCTGCGTGCCGCGCCAAACCTGCTGCATCACGGTACACGCGCAACTTCTTCGCGCGCCGCGCCCGCAGCTTATTCTTCGGCAGCATGCCCAAAACTGCTTCGCGAACCATCCACTCCGGCTTTGCTTGACGTACCCGCTTGGCTGGAACTTCTTTCAATCCGCCGGGGTAGCCGCTGTGCGAGTAGTACACCTTCTGCTCGAGCTTGTTACCGGTCATGCGAATCTTGTCCGCATTAATGACCACCACGTGATCACCTGAATCGAGATACGGCGTGAAGCTTGCCTTGTCTTTCCCGATCAGCATGCGCGCAACTTTGGTCGCCAGGCGTCCCAGCACCACGTCGGTTGCGTCTACCACAAACCACTGCGCGCCCACTTTCAGGGCTTCCGCTTCTTCACCCTTCGCTACATACGTCCTCATTGCAATCAGCCACACCTTTCCCTAAAAAGACAAAATAGAAGTTTAGAGGCTGGCGCACCCTTTGTCAACGCGCCACTTACCTCTGAATCTGTGGAATTCGCAGCTAAACCTGCAGCTCACCCTTTCAGGAGAAGCGCTTTCACAATTGCCAGCACCAAAATACCCCTAGCTACGCCGACAAGTCCCCCGCGAACACCACATACGACGAATTCCAAATCGCCGGCGGTATCGACCCGTGCGCCTGCGACGTAATAATGATTTTGAACGACTGCGGCTCTGCCGCTAACTGCGACAGCAACTTCTGCCCAGGATCAGGCAGCAACGGCTGGACTGTAGCAAGGTGCCGCAATATCGGGAAAATGTTATCCGCCGCCGGTGCTGCCGGCGCATCCAGGTTCACCGTTCGGAATTGCAGTAGCGCATTGCGCTCATAGAATGTCCATGCCAAAGCAGCGCAAAGCGTCACCGCCCGTTCGAAATTCTGCACGGTAGCCTGGTCCGCCGCAGGATTCGCCGCATAACTGTGCGGATCAAAAACCAGCAGCACCCGGCTATCATCGTCCCGGGCAAACTCTCGCACCATTAACGAGCCCGTCCGCGCCGAGGCTTTCCAATGTACGTGCCGCACGCTGTCGTTCGGCAAATAGCCTCGCAGCGCATACAAATCTTGTCCGCGCCCTTTCGAGTGGCTTTCCAGCGCGCCCTCAATCCCTGGAAAAACATCCAGAAATTCGGGAGTGGCCGCCACCGCCGGATAAACTAACGCCTCTGTCGCCAGATCCAGCCGCCGCGCCTTCTGCAAGAATCCAAACGGAAAACGGGTCACAATGCGAAACGCATCCTGGCGATACAAACCGCGTTTCGGAAATGACAACGGCACTCGCTGCTTCACCGACTCCTGCCGCGGCAAATAAGGGAAGTACACCGGCGTTTCCAGCA
>DASXBH010000072.1:0-8597 GCA_036491775.1 Candidatus Acidiferrum sp. | reverse complement strand
AGAAACGGATGAACACATAGTCCGCCTCTGTCCGCAACGAAATTAGGGCATGTAGTCCACACCGCCTCCCGTCGTCAGTTGGAATGCATTCAGACTATTGCCCGCGGTCTGCGGCAGCAGATGAGCACCACTGACCAGCATATGTCCCCAAGGTACCCATCGCGAACTCCGCGAGCCCACATGAATTCCCACCTGATAAGCGGAATATTTTACGTGTTCATGGTCGTAAATGGTTGGCCCAAAACCTGTCGCAATATTCCCCTCAATCCCATACCAGTCATTTGTGAAATACGTTAACGATGTGTGTATTCCCACCACGCTAGAGCTGAACAAATCGGAGCGGAACCGCAAGAACTCTTCGCCCACTCCCAATTGCTATCGGCACGGTGGCAGCGCAACTGTAGACACACCTTTTGAACACAACCTCTCAGCCACCTCACTTGCGCGCACTCGTATTGCTCATGGAGGAAAGATCGAACAAATTCACTTGTGCCGCTAGAGTCTCACTCAAAATTAGAGCAACGGAATTGCCTTTCGCATCGCGGCCTTCACCTTCCACTCGTTGCGCAAACGAACCACATGCCGTTACTAGCATCGTCAAAAGCGCAATCAGTGGTCTCCTCATGGCCTCCGTTATAAAACAAGATAAACAAGCGAACTCAACAGAACGCTGCTCGTGCTCTCTTTCTGAGATTGATTGTAGAAGGCTAGAGTCCAGCGCGCGCCAACTAACCCGGAATTGTTACCACGATTTGGCTAATCTCCGTCGTCTGTCCCGCTTGTCTAACTGACTTTCCTTGACACTGCCGGGCCCACACGCTACACTATGTAGTTTTTAGGTGGCCCCCTGGAGCCATCTGGGGGAGGGTAAAAGGAATGGACAAGAAGCGTTTGGAATATTACAAAAAGAAATTGTTGAATCGCCGCGATGAACTGGTGAAAACCATCACGCGCACCGAAGAAGAAGGGCGGCAGGCGGACGACGATCCAACGGTTGATCTCGCCGACAAAGCGGCAAATTCCTATACCAAGGAATTTCTCTTTGGGCAGACTAACACCGATCGCACCATCCTGAACATGATTGACGAGGCCCTGAAGCGCATTCGCAGCGAGGAATACGGCACGTGCGCCAACTGCCAGGAAGAAATGCAGCAGAAGCGGCTGGAAGCCGTTCCTTGGGCTAAACACTGCATCACCTGCCAGGAAAAGATGGAACAAGGTCTGCTCTAGCCCACGGAGTCGCCGCTCGCCGGGTACGTTTCTCACTTTTTTACTGGATAAGCAAATTAAAGTTCTATAATAGCTCAAGAGCTCTGAAGAATGATTGCTCTTGAGCTGTGACCAGGTTGTCACGCGCCACTTTCTCCCAGTTGTTTGGCGATCTAGCTAGTTCTCTGCTTAGCGTGGCGTTTCCCGCTGGCTGCCGGTTGTGCGATAGGCTCCTTCTGAACGCCTCCAGGCTGCCGGTCTGCGATCTCTGCCTTTCGTCGTTCAAACGGCTTACCGCCGAGCTTTGCCCTCTTTGCGGGCAAGCTCTCGCGCCGGGCGAAATGCTTGGCGAAGAATCCGATATTTGCCGCGGCTGCCAGGAGCGCCGCTACGCATTCCACGTGGCCCGCAGCTTCGGCGTCTATCGCGACGTCCTGGTCCGAGCCATCCTGCTTCTGAAGTACGAGCGCGTCGAGCCCCTTGGCGCCTGGTTCGCCAAACGTCTCGCGGAACTCATCAGCTCCGAGCCCGGCCTGCTCAATTCCGACGTAATTGTCCCTGTCCCCCTGCATCGCTTTCGGCAAAAGGAACGCGGCTTCAATCAGGTTGACCTCTTCGGCCGCCCACTCGCCCGCATCCTCAAGCTTCCCTACCGTCCAGTCTTGCTGGTCCGTGAGCGCCCTCGCCCCGAGCAGCATTTGCTTCGCAACGACGAACGTTGGAAAGCGGTACATGGCGCTTTTGCTATACAAAAGGGCCTACGAGTTGACAATTTGCGGGTCTTGCTTTTAGATGATGTTATGACTACGGGAGCAACGTTAGATGCCTGCTCCCGTGCACTACGCGAAGCTGGAGCTGTTTCGGTTGTGGGTCTTACCATCGCCCGCGCCGTGCGTCCGATTAGCTTCGCTGCGGAGAGCGATAACCTGTAGGGGTGCGCGATGAGCGCAAGACGACCAGAGGCGGTCGATCCCCGGGGGCGATATACCCCCGAAGCGGGTGGGGTGCTTGCGCCCGGCGCTTCGGGGAATCTTGGACGCCTTGTTCCTCTCGCTCCACACCGCCGCGCTTCCCTGATGCAGGAACCCGTGCTCGTTCTTAACGCCACCTACGAGCCCATCAACGTCACCGCGGTACGCCGCGCTATGGTGCTCCTTCTAAAAGGTGTGGCTCAAGCCGAGGAAATGCATAACGCGGAAGTTCATTCCGCGGCTAACTCTCATCGAGTGCCATCCGTTATCCGGCTTCTCGCTTATCGTCACATTCCGCAACAAAGCCGCGCTCTTTCGCGCAAAAACATTTTGCTTCGCGATCGCAACACCTGTCAGTTTTGCGGCAAGATTTTCCCCAGCTCAGAGCTTACTCTCGACCATGTCATGCCTCGTTCGCGGGGCGGACGGTCTTCCTGGGAAAACCTGGTGGCCTGCTGCTATCGCTGCAACAACACCAAAGGCGACCGTACTCCCGAGGAAGCCGGGTTGAAATTAGCGCGCAAGCCACGGCCCTTCACTCTGCATACCTCGCGGCAATTGATGCGCTTGATTGGTCACCGCGACGAACGTTGGCGTAAGTACTTGTTTTATTGAAGTTTACCGCACGCCTGCTCACTTGCTTCGCAGATAATCGCTTTACTGAAGATTCTGGAAACCTTTTCCACTAGCCGACCATCTAACTCCTTAATACCACTTCGAGGACACACCCCGGGAAGCAGTTAGGGCAACCCCCTAGCTGCTTCTCTCCTTTTACAGCCTTCTTTTCAAACTCGTTAAATGACCAGACGACTGACTTCAGGTGGATCGTTTTATGCCTTGCTTGGAAAGCTTTCCAGAGCCGAAGCCTCGTCGGGAAATTCCGGGAAGACTTGATACAGCTGCGTGACCTTTAATATTTCTTCCACTTTTGGCGCCAATCCCACTACCTTCATCGTGCCGCCCTTTTTCACTACCGACAGATAATTGCGAACCAACTCTCCCACTCCCGAGCTATCCAGATATTCCAGTCCGGTTAGGTTCAACAAAATGCTGGTGTGGCCCTTGGTTAGCAATTGGTGAATCGCATTACGAAATGCGGTCGCTTCAAACGATGTCAAACGCCCGGTCACTTCGATCAGCGAAATCTTGTCAGCTTGCCGAATGGTGAGCGAAAAGTTCACTTTCCCTGCTTCCTCTTGCGGAGGTTGGAGATTCTACCGCAGTTCAACCAACATTCAAATGATTGTTGCTGGCAAAAAGCTTGGCGTCTCGAAATCTATTGCCGCATCATCACGCGCAGGCCGCGCCGCCAATTCTCTGGCAGCCCTATGCGAATCACTTCTATCTCTGGATTCAAATACCGCAGCAAACTGTCGGTGCTGGGATGAAACCGCAGCGCCGGCCCGACCAAATACACAATCGGAGGCACCTGCTGCAATTCTAAACCGTGAAAGTATCCGTAACGCCTCAGGTCGCCGTGCGCCACATGAGCACGAATTCGCGAGTAGTAATCAGCAGCCTGCAGCGGCAAATTTACATTTTCCGTAGTCTTCAACTCCACCAGCGCCAATCTGCGAGACCGCGTTACGCACAGCAGATCTATGATCCCATGCTGTCCCGCGCCATGAGCGAACACCTGTTCGTAGACGTGCGCCGGATCCAGCATCACATCAATACTCGTCACGTCCTCTAAAATCATTGCTTGCATCCACCGCTCGGCCTGCGCTCGAAACAACCCATGCCGCAAATCACTCGCCTGCGGACTTCGATACGTCTTCAGCTTTCTGACCAACTGCTGCAATGCGCGTTCCGTGCTTTTCGTTAATTCCTTGCACAGGCCATCAATGCCAAATTCCACGCGCCCCTCGTGCCAACGCGCAAATCCCAGCCCCAGAAATCGCAAATGCACTTCCTGGTTTTGCAACGAAGCATGCGTTCGGATCTCACGCGGCGCTAACGCAATGATCGGCGCCAAAGTCTCCCTGGCTCGATCCAACAGTAATTGCGATTCCCGGTGCGGCACCAACCACGTACACACATTCCCTTCTGCGCACGGATTCACTCTCTCCAGCGTCTCGCTCAATGCATCCAGTTCATAGATCTGAATCGCGACTCGCGGATCTAGCGCTCCTAACCGATACGCCAACACTGCCGACGTGCCCTTTGGCACAATCACTCGCAACGCCGATATTCGGCTTCCCCCGGCACTTTGCCTCGCGCGGTCTAACCACAACAGCGCATACGTCAGACTGCTCTCAATTGCGTCCGGCGCTTCGCCGTCCCGCACCGCCATGAGCGCGAAACTGGCACTGCCCCGCCGCGACACCCCCCGGGCATAGACGCGCGACATGCTGTGCTCTAAATCCGCATTGATGGAAATTCTCTCGAGTGTCTCGTCGGGAAACTGCTCGGCCAGAATTCGCCGCAATTGTTCGCAAAATTCCGCACGCGAGAGCTCGCGCGGACTTCGAGCATAGTCCATCCGCACCATCACCAAACGATCCGGTTTCGTTCTGCCAAATCGTTCCACTGCCAGTGCCAGACAATCGGGACTCTGATCTGCAATCGCCAGCACTCTTCTGGTTACGTTACAGTTCTCGGCCCACAGATGCAGCAACGGCTTCTCATTCGCTCCCCGGACTTCCCACGACAGCGCTCCCGCAGGCGAAATCCGGCTGCCTGTTTCTCGGATCTCGATGTTGCCCTGCGCAAGGAATTCCTCGAGGCTGGCACGCAACTCCTGCGCTAGTTCCATATCCATATTCTAAACTAACTAGCTAGTTACCGGCGTTATTTTGTGTTGGGAAGCTGCAGGCGCGCGATTCGCAACGTTGGTTTTTGCATATTCCAGGAGCCGGGAATGTTGTCGAAGGCAATTTCAAATGGTCGCCTTTCGCCTGGGCTCAGAGGTGTCGCGCGGACTCCCAGCACGCTCCGCGTCTCGCGCAGGACAATCTGATCCATGCTGTCGTGAAACTCAATTGTCAGCATCACGCCCAGCAACTGCTGCGATCCGCCGTTCACCACTTCTCCGGCCAGTGTGGTCACTTCCTGATGTAGGAAATTCTCTGCCCGGCTCAGCGCCAGATTTTCCACTTTGATATTTTTGGCATATTCCAGTTCGGCCGTTCCCATCTTGAGCGGCACCGTGGTCTGCACCACGATGGTGCCCGGATCGACTGGGGGCTTCAGCAGGAACCACAAACTCAATGCGATGGCCACCGCGACGATGGCTCCGATCAGGATCGTGGCCGGAGAAAATCTCGAGTTCTTTTCAGCGTCCGGATTTTGCAACATCTCTGGTGGCATCACGAATTCCTGGTTTCCCGCGCACAAACTACCGCAGTGTCTAACGTCCTACCGACAGACGATGCGCCAGCGGTTCAGGTAGGCGCGCCGCCCGCATCCGTTCTTGCACCACGGTAATATCGTAAGGCACTCGCCAAAACTCCACGACATGATTTGATAGGTCCGCAATCGCAAATCCGCATCGCGGATCTCCGTCGCGGGGCTGACCAATCGATCCCGGATTCAGCAGATATCGTTTCTGCTCTTCCACGCGCAACGCGCAACGCGTCTCGTGTGAACGCGGATGCAATTGCAATACTTCCAATTCCGAATCCTGATATGAAAATCCACCTTGATGATGCGTGTGCCCGTAGAAGGTCAGCGGCAACGCTGCATCCAACAATCCTTCCAAAGCCTGCGCCGGCGTGAACACGTACTCATCTTCGTCCTGAAATGCGCCATGCACCAGCACCAATCCCTCTGCTTCCAGCGGTCCGTGCGGCAGCGAAGCCAGCCAATCCAGATTCTCGTTCGAGAGTTGCGAGCGCGTCCAGTTCACCGCCATTTTCGCCACCGGATTGAAATCGTCCGTCGGCATCAGGTCCGCAACCGCTTTGTCATGATTCCCGCGAATCGTCGTTGCGCCCATCTCGCGTATCGTGGTTGCCACCTCATTTGGATCCGGCCCGTACCCCACTACATCGCCTAGACACACCACGCCGTCCCAATGGCCATCGGCCGCGTTCAGTGCGGCTTGCAATGCTGTCAAATTGGCGTGGAGATCGCTAAGAACCAGGGTTCGCATCAAGGCTTCCGAGCCGTCTCAAGAGTATAGATGAAGCCGACTCGTACTGCACAAGCCAAAGGGCGCCCCTGTCTCGTATTGTTTTGTGCTCAGTATGTAAAAATGTTACGAATTATTTTTGCGATCCCGCGAAACATCCGCGTAGTTGTTTTCGTCTATACGAGTGCAGCTGGCTTTAGGAAGCTGTTCGGGATGGTATAGCGATCGAGCAGAATTAACCCCGCGGTGGCAGCCGCGGGGCCTTTGACACGCAGTCTTTCCGGGCTTGTGAACCAGGAAGAAGAGGTGCCTTCGATGTGAGGCTACTCTTCCCCTGTCTGTGTGTCAACTTTCTCTGCAGCTTTCGTGGTTCCGGCTGACTCGCTCTATTGAAAGGTTGACACAATGAAAACGCATTCCGCATTGAAGACTCTGGCTCTCGCTTCGGTTCTCGCATTTTCTACCGCGCTCGTCGCCAAGCCCATGGCCAAGAGCCTTTCCGTCACTCATCCTGTTCATGTCGGTAAATCCGATGTGAAGGTCGGCGATTATCGCGCCATGATTGATGGTAATCACTTGACCCTCGTCAATGGCAAGAAGACCGTTGCCGAAGCCGATGGCCGTTGGGAAGATCGCGACACCAAGTCTCCCTACACCGCAATCGTTGCTGATGCTGATGGTCGCGTAATCGAACTCCGCTTCGAAGGTCAGAAGAGCGCCTTCGTCATTACCCAATAAGAGGTCCCTGTGAACTCTTCCGAATCCTCTCGAGGGAAGCTGTTCTCCATTGCGGCTTCCCTCCTCTTCCTTCTTTCGCGTGAACTTTTGACCTGGCAGAATCCTGTGCTGGCTGTCAGCGAAAATTTTGCGCGGCTCACCGCGTTACTTCGCTCACTTCCTCTCGAACCACTTCGCTAGTCAGCCTTAGCGAATCAACATGCAATCCCCATAACTGTAAAAGCGATAGTGCGCCTCTACGGCGTGCCGGTACGCGGCAAGTATTTTTTCCCGGCCCGCAAACGCTGACACCAGTGCCAGCAGCGTCGATTTCGGGAGATGGAAATTCGTTAGCATCGCGTCTACAATTCGAAATTCGTGGCCGGGCAGTATAAATATTTTGGCCTCTGCCGTTCCTGCCACTACACGCTGTCCTGCAGGGTTCGCTCGCAATGCCGCATCTTCCAGCGCTCGCACCACTGTTGTTCCTACGGCCAATATTGGCCGCCGCTCTTTCTTCGCGGCACTAATTTTATCTGCGGCTTCCTCACCGATCTCGTACGTTTCGCTATGAATCTTGTGTTCTTCAAGCGTCTCCGTATGCACGGGCTGAAATGTTCCCAAACCTACGTTCAGGGTGATCTCGCATTCCTCGCAGCCGCGCGCTCGAATTCGCCCTAGAATTTCCGGCGTGAAGTGCAGTCCGGCCGTCGGTGCAGCAACGGCTCCTGGCTTCTTTGCGAATACCGTTTGATACCGTTCTTTATCAGAGCTTTCATCCGCACGCACTATGTAGGGAGGCAAAGGCACATGCCCCAATCTTTCCAGGTGCGCTTCCGTCGCTTTCCCGTCTTTGGCGTGAAAACGCACAGTACGCAAACCCAACTCCCCACGGTTCAGGATTTCTGCCTCCAATTCTCCTTCGCCAAACGCCACTCGTTCTCCCACCGGCAGTTTTCGCCCCGGCCGTACCAGCGACTCCCAAACCTCCGCATCAATCTTCCTCGTCAGAAACACTTCGACTTCGCCTGTCAAGTGCTCTCGTTTCGTTTTCTTCGAAGGAGGCTGCGCGTGCATTCCCAAGCGGTGTCCGAAAAGCCGCGCCGGAATTACTCGCACATTGTTGAAGGCGATTAGCTCATCGCCACGCAACAGCCCAGGCAACGCTCGAAATTCATCATCACGAAATGCACCGGTCGCGCGATCAAGGACCAGCATCCGAGACTCGTCTCGTTTTTCGGCCGGACGCTGCGCTATTCGTCCTGCAGGCAACTCATAATCGAAATCATCCACGCGCATGGGCACAACTATAACAGGGAGAGCAGGATGAGATGGGATCATCACCCGGTCGACGACCTCGTTGTCTGCGACCACGAATAAAGTCACTGCAAGGCAAATATTTACAATAACTTAGCAACTGGCCGCTTACAATTCAGAAAATACTTGACAATGATATGCTAAGATTATATTATCTCGTTACCATAACCTATGGAGGATACTACTATGAGAGCTGCTATCAATCGCTTTGAACCTTACTCCGGCGCTTCTACCCTGCAAGACCAGGTAAATCGCCTTTTTAATCAGACTTTTGGGAACTCTTCCGACGAAGCCAGCATCACTACTTGGGC
>DASXBH010000071.1:0-7148 GCA_036491775.1 Candidatus Acidiferrum sp. | reverse complement strand
CCCACGCCGAGTGCCGCATCGAGCGATAGACATCCAGAAGGGATTACGTTGACCGGCACGAGCACATCTTTGCTGCCCAAGCGCATGATCGAGCCCTTGCCGTACGACTTTTCGATCTGCGATATCGCTGCTTCCAGCAATTTTGCTTTATCGTCTGCCATCTGACACCTCGGTCGAGGAAATTAGAAAACTCCGAAAACTAGATCGGTCCGGTTACTTAAGCAGCACGATGCGGGAACACCGCGCCACTTCGCTTATTTATAGTACGTATACGTTACCACTTTATATTCAGCAGGGCTACCTCAACTTGGCACTCCCGCCGGTTCTTAACCTTGTTCACCGATTGCAGTCATGCTCCAGATCGTGATCCGCCAGCCGCGCCACCGCAGACCGCTCACGCCGATCCCATTCCGCACGTTCTTCCCGGGAGAGCGTTCGCAACCGCGTCAGATACCGCCCGCGCGTGCGAACCTCCAGCAACTCAAATTCGAGTCTCTCACGATCGATACAGCTTAGAACATTGCGAATCAGAAGAGGCATGGGCGACCTGTTGAAAACGTCGAGTTTCAGCATGCCCTAATAGCGAACAAAAAGCAAACACTATTTTCGCCTATGTTTCGCTATGCAGCGCGCCAAGCCCTCAGCCCACTCAGGGGTAGGCGTAGAAGCCGCGGCCGGATTTGCGGCCTAGCCAGCCGGCGGCTACATACTTTTTGAGGAGGGGGCACGCGCGGTATTTGGGGTCGCCCAGGCCTTCTTGCAGGACGTGCAGGATATCGACGCAGACGTCCAGGCCGATGAAGTCGGCGAGTTCCAGCGGGCCCATTGGATGGTTCATGCCGAGCTTCATGACGGCGTCGACGGCGTCCGGAGTCGCAACGCCTTCCATTACCGCGTAGGCCGCTTCGTTAATCAGCGGCATCAGCACGCGATTCGAGACAAAGCCGGGCGCGTCATTCACGGCGACTGGAGTCTTCCCTAGCTTCTTGGCGAGCTCCATTGTCGTGGTGAACGCGGTTTCACTGGTTTGCAGTGCCCGAATTACTTCGACTAAAACCATTACTGGCACTGGATTCATGAAATGCATACCCACGAAACGGTCCGGACGCGAAGTCAGCGCAGCGAGGGTGGTCATGGAAATAGAAGAAGTGTTGCTGGCGATGATCACTTCCGGGCGCAACGCCCGGTCCGCTTCCGTGAGTACCGACTTTTTAATTTCCAGTTTTTCTGGCACCGCCTCGACCACAAAATCGGCGCCGCCAATCGCGGCAAACTCTGTAACCGCTTTGACACGCGCCAAGACTTGGGACTTTTCGGCTTCCGGCAACTTCCCCTTTTTCACTTCGCGATCCAGGTTCTTGCCAATCGTCTCCAAGCCACGTTGCAAGAAGCGTTCTTCAATGTCGCGCAAAATCACGTTATAGCCTGCGCGCGCAAACACATGGGCGATACCGTTGCCCATGGTTCCAGCGCCAAGTACCGCGACGGTCTTGATCTCGTCCACTGTCGTCATGCATTCCCCCATAAAGACCAGCGCGCGGAACACAAAGCATCGTTGCAAGCGTGCTGCTTACTCGTTGTCATCATTATCCTGATTATCCTGCGGCCCACGTTGCAATTTCTCTTCGAGCGGAAGCTCGAGCAATCTGCGGAACTCGGGGCGGTTCTCTTCCGTCGGATGCATCACGCTGCCTGCATCTTCCGCACTTCCATACGCGGCGGCAACCGCGGCTTCAGCGCGCTCGAAAAGCGAGAACGGCACGGCGACGCGAAAAACCGGGAATCTAGTTCTGTTGAACAGGTGATCTTGCCATTCCAGAGTGCGGTAGGGAATCCCCTCGTCCGCCAGAACATCGCACAATTCGCCGCGCACCCGCGCATCATCTCCCTTCCAGAATTCGCAGAAGGGATCTTCGTCTGAATCGCCAGCCGCAGCATTGCCTCGCCCTAAGGCGACCATAGCGCCCGGCAAGACGTCCACTAGCTCCACGTCGCAATCGGCGCAGCGCGTGAAACCTGGCCGGTAATCCGCTTTGCATTCCGGGCAAATCATACCTTTGCAGTGTATATTCCCTGGCCTAGCCAGGTCGAGCCGCCAGCCCCGCCCCTAAGTATATGTTGCCACATTGGTTAGCGACGGCTCACCGGGTGCGTCTTTCGGCGCCTTTGATTCGTATTCAAGGTAGTATGAGCGCACAGGCATTCACACTCACAGCGAGACAGTCTCCCGTTTTTTTTGCGGGCCTAATGAGCGTCGATACTCAAGCGATCGCCAATGGTTTGCGGCAGCGCGACCCCGAATTGCTGGACCTGCTGATCGAACAATTTCAGCACCGGCTGTTCCGTTATTTAGTTTTTCTGACGGGCGATCGGGCGCTCTCTGAAGACCTATTTCAAGAAACGTGGATACGGGTGATGGAACGCGGCCACCAGTACAACGCTAAATCCAAGTTTGAATCGTGGCTTTTTGCGATAGCGCGCAATCTGGTGATCGATGTGTCGCGGCGCAAGAAAATGCGCAGCCTGGAAGAGTTGGCGGATCCGGATTCCAACCAGCCATTCGAGCCTCCCGATCTGCGAGGGGTATCCGCGTTGCAAATGCTGGTCGCTCGCGAAAACGAGCAAGCCATTCAACTATCTTTGTTGAAGATTCCCGCCTACTACCGCGAGGTGCTGCTGCTGCGCTTTCACGAAGAGTTGGGGCTCGAGGAAATCGCGGCGGTGCTGGCGACGCCAATCTCGACGGTCAAATCGCGTTTGTATCGTGGCCTCACGGCATTAAAGAACGCGCTACCCGAGAGCGCGCCGCGAGGTGCCGCATGAGCGATAACCTGCATACACGGGCGCAGCAACTGTTGGCGCAATCGCTGATCGAAGGAGTCACTGCGGCGGATGATGCGTGGCTACGCAAGCATCTTGAGGATTGCCCCGAGTGCCGTGAACATGCGGCCGCAACAAATGATTTGCTGCGAGCGCTGCGTGCTGTGCCTATCGACATGCCGCGCGATTTGGCCGCGCGCACACAAATGCGGGTTCGTTTGCGCGCGCAAGAGACCGCGGGAGCGTCGCGCAGCGGTCTGGTCCTGTGGGGAATAACTGCGATGAGCTGGCTGCTGGGTGTGATGAGCGCACCGCTGGTGTGGCGGGCGTTTGCATGGATCGGCGAAGAATTCCGCGTGCCCAAGTTGGCGTTGGAGATGGGATTTGTTTTGTGGTGGACGATTCCGGCATTGTTCGCCGTGGCGGCCGTGCTGCACCAACGTGGAGTCGCCAGCAACGCGAAGAGATTTTAAGCAAATAAGCATTAGCAGTTCACATTTTATGGAAGTGCAGGGGAATAAAAACATGTCCGACTCATTCAATGAACGGCTACGACTCATCCGCTTTCGGCGGAAGCGCGAGCGCACCAAATTCCGCGAAGAGCTGAAGCTGATTCCGGGCTGGCTGGTGTGGACGTGCATCACCCTTTGGGTAGCGGCGCTGGGAATCGGCATTCCCGTGAATCTTCACCTGCCACCGAACGAGCGAATGGCTCCCGAGATTACCAATCCGGTGCTGCAATCGTTCGCGCTAGCGGGTGTGATCACGGTATGCGCGATCTTTCTGTCGATCTGGCTGTTCATGGTCGGTTATGTGTATCGCGATGCGAAACGCCGCGGGATGCATCCTGGATTGTGGGCGCTGTTGGTGCTGATACTCTCACCGGGCTACATTTTCATTGGCTTGATTATCTATTTGCTGGTGCGTGAGCCTTTGCCGTACACCTGTCCGCAATGCAGCGCTACGGTGAACGCGCGATTTAATTTCTGCCCGAGCTGCAAATACAATTTGCACCCAGCGTGCCCGCAATGCCAGCGGGAAGTCTCTGATCACGATAAGTTTTGCCCGTATTGCGCGACGGAGCTTCATCACTCGCCAACGGCGGCTGCGCCGATTCCAGCGTCCTCCGAAACCAAGCAGTAGGTCTCACAGTAGAGTTAACCAATTACGAAAATCGCTTGAAACGTTGTTGAAAGGGCTAGGGATACTTTTTTGCTGTAAATACGGTATGGAGGCCGCTCTTGCATTCGGCCATCTTGGAAGAGTATTCGACAGCTGTTCCGAAGGAAATGAAGTGAGGGCCCATGATCCGAAAAGTAGCAGGTGGCTACAAAGTTCTCTCCGAGAACGGTAAGAAGAATCTCGGCGGTCCATATAAAACAAAAAAGGAAGCCGAGAAACGTTTGCAGCAGGTGGAATACTTCAAGCACAAGAAGTGAACATCACAGCTGCGATTGGCCTGCAGCAACCAGAGATTCACTAGTTGATTTTCCCCCGACCACCAAACCTTTGGTGGGCACCTGACCAGAAGAGCGGGCGGCTGGGGCGTCTGCTCTTCACTCTCGACGTTTTCAAATCCAGATCTCTGCTCAGGTTTGGGGAGGCTTGATTTTGTTTGTTCTCCGGATCCGATAAGCTTTTCTCGGGACTTCCTGTCAGGTTTGCCTAGCGCAACTCTTCTCCGACAACTTCGTGCATTCCGAACGACCGACGTTCCATAATTCATTCAGTCTTGAGGCGATGTGATCGCTCGCCACGATTGGAAAGGTTTTGCGCGGAATGACGGAACGCATGCGTGTCGGGCTATTGCTTGCCATCTCGTTGCTCGTGTACGCCAACACGCTGACGAACGGATTTGCCCTGGATGATTCGATGTACATCCTGAATAACCCTCGTGTCACTCATTTCACGGTGAAGGGGCTATTTGACGCTGGGCAAAGCAATGGATCGCCGCGCTATTTCCGGCCGCTGACTTTCGCGACCTTCGCAGGAAATTGGGCTGTGGGCGACGCCCACGCCTTTGGATATCACTTGATCAATTTGCTGTTGCACGCCGGGGTGACACTGCTGCTGTACCTGCTGCTGAGGAAGATTCTTGAGAGCTTCGCATCGGGAACGATCATTGCGTGGACAACTGCTCTGCTCTTCGCGGTACATCCCATTCATACGGAAGCCGTAGCCTCCATCGTGGGCCGCTCCGAACTGTTAGCCGCGGGCCTTTTGTTGGCGGCTTGGCTTTTTCACCTTGACGATCATCCCGTCCCAGCGCTGCTCTGTTTTGCGCTTGCGTTGTTGTCCAAGGAATCAGCGATCGCGTTCGTGCCACTGGTGTTTGTAGGCGATTACGTGCGTGGACAATTCAAGCCGGTAAGTCGTTATGCATCGATCATTGGAGTCGCGGCGCTGTACGTGGGCGTGCTTTGGAGAGTGCAGGGCGGGCAATTGGGCGTGGCGCGGGTCAGTTTTCTGGATAATCCGTTGGCCAAGGTTCCCGCAAACATCAGAATTCTGAATGCGCTGCGCATCGCTGGGAAATATGTAGCGCTGCAAATCTATCCAGCGACGCTTTCGTCGGACTATTCCTACAATGCAATTCGTCTTTATGCCAGTTGGCGGCCAGCCCTACTTGCGCTTGCTGCAACCATGCTGATTCTAGCGCTGTGGATTGGCACACTTTGGATGAAGAGGAAGGAATGGTTTCTGGCGGGAGCGATTTATCTGGCGGGATTCGCGGTCACGGCGAACCTGCTGCTGCCAACCGGAACGATCATGGGTGAACGGCTGGCATATCTTCCGTCTGCTGGTTTCTGTTTGGCGGTTGCGCTCCTTTGGGCGCGGTTGGAGAGGACTCAACAGAAGCTGGCTTGGGCGGTACTCGCGGCGGTCGTGATCGCCCTTGGCGTGCGCACGATGGTGCGTAATCGCGACTGGCGAGACAATTTCGCTCTTTTCTCGGCCGACGTTCGAGCTGTGCCGGGAAGCGCGAAGATGCATTTCGGACTTGGTGAGGAATATCTCAACCGCGGCGAGTTGCAAGAGGCTCGCGCCCAAATGCAGACCGGCTTTTCCATTTTTCCTGACGATCCCGATGCGGTCGAAACGAGTGGACTCATCGAGGGCCGACTGGGGAACGATCAGGAAGCGCGCCGGTTGTTGCAGCAGGCGTTGGCCATGGCGCGCCAGACTCATCCTCATCGCGACTTCATGGTGACGAATTTGACAGCGGAGTTAATCAAGATCGGAGAGAAAGACGAGGCCCTACAGCTTCTGGATCATGAGATCGCTAAGTCGCCCATCAACTCCAGTCTCAGGTCTAATCGCGCTGTGGTCCACTATTTGCGAGGCGAAACAGATGCCGCGCGTGCTGACGCACAGACTGCTCTGCAAATGGACCCCGCGAACCAGCAGGCCGCAGGCCTTTTAAACCAATTGAGTACGCCGGGACTTGCGATTCCGCAGACTGCACCTGCAAAGTAATCTGAGGACGTCGCCGTTTATGCGCGTTCGACGGCTAAGGCTACTGCGTTACCGCCTCCGAGGCAGAGAGCGGCGATGCCGCGCTTCAGGTTGCGACGTTGCAGTTCATAGAGCAGCGTGACCAGGATGCGAGCGCCCGATGCGCCAATGGGATGGCCCAGCGCCACGGCACCGCCGTTGACGTTTACTTTTTCTGGATTCAGCCGCAACTGACGCGTGACGGCAATCGCGGCCACGGAGAAGGCTTCGTTCAGTTCGACCAGATCAACATCTTTGTCACGATCCCAACCTGTTTTTGCCAGCAGCTTTTCTACCGCTTCGACCGGGGCCATCATCACCCATTTGGGTTCCACGCCGCTCACCGCTTGCGCCACGATGCGCGCCAAGGGTTGCTTGCTGAGTCGCTGCGCGTTTCGCTCGCTGGTGACGATCAAAGCTGCAGCGCCATCGTTAGTCCCGGGCGCGTTACCCGCGGTGACTGTGCCATCTTTCTTGAAGGCCGGTTTTAGTTTGGCCAGCGCTTCCAGCGTGGTGTCTTCGCGCGGAGATTCGTCATACCTGATCACTACAGGCTCGCCTTTTTTCTGCGACACCTCGATGGGGAGAATTTGCGCCTCAAAGAAGCACGATTTGCGCGCGCGAGTCGCCTTCTGGTGACTCTCAAACGCAAATTTGTCCTGCTCTTCGCGGGTGATGCCGTATTTTTCGGCTACCAGTTCGCCGGTGTTGCCCATGTGGAAGTCCTCGTAGGCATCCCACAATCCATCCCGAATCATCGAATCGACTACTTTCTGATCGCCGATGCGATAACCGGTGCGTGCCTGTGGCAAAAGGTAGGGGCAATTGGACAT
>DASXBH010000070.1:0-4167 GCA_036491775.1 Candidatus Acidiferrum sp. | reverse complement strand
GAATACCTGCTGATTATAAAGACTACGGCGAGGCGGCTGAAGGAATTAGAAAGGGAAGTGAAGCGGTTGCATTCGTACGACACGCCGGAATTCGTGGTGCTGACAATATCTAGTGGTTCAACGGACTATCTAAAATGGTTGGCAGAAATCGAGAACAAAGAGACCTAAGGCTAGCCGACGCGAGTCTAAGTCGCTGGCGGTTCCCATGGCAGCGACAAAAAGTCCGAGCGTTCGCTCGCGCCATTGTTGAGTGTCCAAGAGCATACCTAAGACGATAAACATCTGCCTTCTGAGCGGAAGAACGAGAGGCCGTCCGCAAGCCTAGTACGCTAACGCGAGAAGCTAAATGTGCAGAAGGGCTTGGTCGAGATCGGCGATTATGTCTTCTACGTCTTCGATGCCGACGGAGAGACGGACTAAGCTGTCGCTGATGCCGACCTGGTCGCGAACTTCTTTGGGCATGGACGCGTGGGTCATCATCGCGGGAAGCGAGATGAGCGATTCGACGCCGCCGAGGCTTTCGGCCAGCGAGCAGATTTTTACCTGATTCAGAAAACGTCGAGCGGCTTCTTCCGAGCCAACATCGAACGCCAGCATGCCGCCGGGACCTTTTTGTTGACGTCGAGCCAGATCGTGTTGCGGATGAGAAGCCAGGCCCGGATAAAAAACTTTGCGGACTTTGGGATGCGCGTCGAGATGGCGGGCGACGGCTAGGCCGTTGGCATTGTGCTGAAGCATGCGGACGGCGAGAGTCTTGACGCCACGTGACATGAGAAAGCAATCCATGGGAGCCAAACCGGCGCCGGCGGAGCGCTGGATAAAATAAATTTTCTCGGCATCTTCCGGGCGCGTGAGCACGACAGCGCCTCCGGTAGCGTCACTATGTCCGCCAAGATATTTGGTCATGGAGTGGACAACGATGTGCGCGCCAAGTTCGATGGGTCGCTGGAGGTACGGGGTCAGGAATGTGTTGTCGACGACCAGGATGGCGCGACGCTCGTTGGCCAACTTGGCCATGGCGGAAAGATCGGTGATGCGCATGGTGGGATTGGTGGGGGTTTCGACATAAAGCATTTTGGTGTTGGGCCGGAGCGCGCCGAGCACGACGGCGGGATCCGTGGTGTCCACAAAACTAAATTCCAGGCCGAAGTGGACGAGGAGTTGGGTACTAAGGCGATAGACGCCGCCGTAGACGGCTTCGGAAAGAACAACGTGATCACCGGGGCGCAGCAGGCGAAAGACCGCGTCGATGCCAGCCATTCCGGAAGTAAAGACGTAAGCGCTGTGGCCGCCTTCGAGTTTGGCGATCGTTTTTTCCAGGGCTTTGCGGTTGGGATGATTTGTGCGCGCGTAGTCGAAGCCACCTCTGGACTTGCCCAGCTCCTCGTAAACGTACGTCGAAGTTTGGTAGATGGGCAAAACGACAGCGCCAGTGGATGGATCGGGCTCCTGGCCCACGTGAATGGCGTTGGTGGCAAATCCCATGTGATCTCCTCAGAACATTTTGATACGAAGGCGAAACCTAGCCAGTACTAGGGAACTCGGCGCGGAGCTTGCATCCTTGGACGGCCCGAGCGAAACATGAAGACTCACGAGTCTCACCGGGTGTCGTGCAACTTTCGGGATGGATTCGTGAAGGCGCCGCGTGCTTCCCGCAGTTCATCGACGTTACAAGAGCCGAACGGGTGAGTCAATGAGTGAGAAAAGAGAAAGTGCACGACTTGACCCGTGGGATGATTCCAGCGACGATACCTGCAGACGGAAATGAGAAATATTTTGCTCCATTTGGGTCTGGCGGGGGCGTTGGCACTCGGTCTCTGTTTAAGTGCAGGAGTAGCACAGCAGAATCAAGACAAGAACGAGCCGCCTGCAGGTGGTTCCACAGGCAAAGAAAAGTCGGCTCCATCGGCGATTAGTCGACTGACCATCGAAGTAACCGCGGGCGATGACAACAAACCGGTCGAGAATGCGAGTATTTACCTGAAAACATTGGAGCAGAAGCTGATTAAGGACAAAAAGTTTGAAGTTAACGTGAAGACAAATTTGCAAGGTGTGGCGCATGTGCCGGATGCGCCGACGGGGCGAGTGTTGATCCAAGTGGTGGCTTCAGGTTGGAAGACCTACGGACACTGGTACGATGTGGCCGACCAGCAGCAGACGATTAAAGTACATCTAGAACGTCCGCCGAAGTGGTATTGAGCTGTGGAAGTAAGTTTTGAATGCAAATCTCTCTGCTAAATCCTGATTAAAACTTGGCGAAGCGTAAGAAAAGCGAGAACGATCGCGCGATTTTTCTGGAATGCAATCAAAATTCAGCGAGCGAAGGTGTAGAAGAAGCGGAGTATAGTCACGCGAAAATAGTTTGCCGATCACATTTTGAAAACGAAAATACTTTTTGCCGACTGCACAAAAATGGTGCAAACCGTATTATCGCGCTGAACGACAGGGAGTTACGCTTCGAAAAGAAGACCTTTCCACAAGGTTATCCACGGTTGTGTTGAAAACTTAACAGAAAAGAAATTTTTCTTGATGCGCTTCGGAAATGTTCGTGCTACAACTTCGGTTCGATTTCTCCTCCCAAATTTTGACCGGAAGTTTTTCTGGTGATACATTTCTGTCTGCACACTCCATGGCAGAAACGTACGAAGGACCTTTTTCGCTGTTGCAGATGTTCTGGGGTAACATCTCGGCGCGACCGTTGCGCTGCTTCCTAAGCATCATTGCCATCGCCATCCAGGTAGTTCTGATCCTGATGATTGTGGGACTGACATCGGGCGTGATTGCCGAATGGGGCAAGCGAGTGGAAGGCGTGGGCGCCGATATTCTGGTGCAGCCGCCGAACTCCTCTATTTTCTTTGCGTTCTCTAGCGCGGTGATGCAGGAATCGCTGGGCGACCGGATTAGCCAGCTTCCCGGCGTCGATGAAATCGCGCCGACCCTCATATTGACCGAGACGAAGACGCTGATGCTGATTTACGGCATCGACTACAAACGGTTTAATGCGTTGAGCCAGGGCTTTATTTTCCGGGATGGCCGGCCGTTTCAGGCAGCCGACGAGGCTATCGCCGACGACATCGTGGCGCAGACGCGGCACTTGAAGGTGGGCGACACGGTAACGCTGATCAATCACCAGTTTAGAATTTCGGGAATCTTTGCGCACGGCAAGGGCGCAAGGTTTTTTATTCCATTGAAGACCGCGCAGGACATTGTGGGCGCGGATAAGCGGGTCTCAATGTTTTTTGTGCGGAGCAAGGGCGATACAGAGGGCACGCGAGCGGAGATTTTGAAACTGGACCCGCTGAACCGGGTACGGTCGATGTCTGAATATGTCTCGCTGATGAATTCTTCGAACTTGCCGGAGCTGAAGCCATTTATTCGGACCATGGTGGGGCTTGGCATCGTGATCAGTTTTCTGGTGGTGTTGTTGAACATGCACACGATGGTGCTGGAGCGCACACGGGAGATTGGGATTTTAAAGGCGTTGGGATTTTCGCGATTCGATGTGGTGAAGATGCTGCTCGGGGAGACGGCGTTTTTGACGCTGGCAGGGAGCGTTGCTGGGATCGTGATCACTCTGATCACCCAGGCGATTTTGAAACAGACCAGTCCTGGGCTGTCGATTCTGCTTACGCCGGGATGGATTTTGGGTTCGATCGGGTTGGCGCTCCTGGGGGCAGCGGCGGGAGCGGCGATCCCGGCACTGCGCGCATCCGGGTACGACCCGGTTGACGCACTAGCGTACGAATAATCTTTTTCCTAGCTTTCCACATCAGCCTGCAATCTTTCGTTGCCACGATTTGGCAAAACTGATATCACATGGTCAGCCGAACTGTCGCTGTGTTGTCCTTATAAAAGGAATTCGAATGAATTCGAGGAGCGGGTCATGAAGCGTTTGGTTTTATTTTGTTGTGCACTAGTGCTCTGCGTGAGCTGTGTCCCGGCTGCTTCTGCGCAGATGGGAATGGATCTGTTCAAGAAGCCCAGCATCATGAAGGCATTTAACCCGGTAGTGGGCAAGGGCGCGCTGTATGAAACGACGGCGAAGAGGGACTCCAGCAAGAAAGAACTGGAACTGAGCGTAACCGCGAAAGAGGCGGTGGACGGCAAAGAAGCATTCTGGATGCAGTTTTACAGCCAGGATTCTAAAGGACAGAACGTGACCGGCAA
>DASXBH010000069.1:0-2499 GCA_036491775.1 Candidatus Acidiferrum sp. | reverse complement strand
CACCACCCCACGGCGCATCCTCTTCCTACAGGTTCCTATTTACCCTCTGCCCGTCCTCCCTTAAATTTCCACTTCGTTCTTTTGTTCCATCTAGCCCTCGATGCGATATAGTTGTGGCGCCCTGTCCGCGCCGCTTATCCGCCTCGGCACTGCTTCTGGAACCTTGGTTCCTGCAGACGGGTAAAGGCCTATACATTACGCACGGCGCTGGCGAGAGGGGATTCGCTGGCAGAACAGCCAGAGGGGAAGTGTATGAAGAAGCCGCTGATGGGAATACTGGTGTTGCTGGCAGCCGCCTGGAGCCTCACTGCTCAAGAGTTCGGCGCCCCACAAAATTCTTTGCAAACACAGTTTGATCCGTCCAACGTTGCCATTGCCTTTAACGAGACTTCGGCCGCGCGCGTAAATCTGTTTGACCCGTCGCTCTCCAGTGCCGCTATCACTGCTCGCAGTTTTGCCGATCCCGCTGCGCCCAGTGCGCTGCCCTCGGCTCCAGCCCCGGCTGCCCCCACTCCCACGCCTCGCATCCTGTTCGGCGATCGCGATGATTACCGCTGGCAATTGGCGCTCAGCGTCGAATTCTTGCGTTTCCAATCCAATTTGTTTAATGCCAGCATGGTCGGACTCAACACCTCCGTCACCTATTTCACCAATGATTGGTTCGGCTTCGAAGGCAACGTCGCTACCGCCTTTGCTCCCACAATCTACGACAACGAACACGTCAAATATCTTGGCTATGCCGGCGGCGTCCACGTGGGTTCGCGCCGTGCTCGCTGGGAGCCCTGGGGCCACGCCCTGTTCGGTGGCGCTCACCTGCTGCCACAAACCGCGGGCAACAGCAAAAATTCCTTCGAGATCACCGCGGGTGGCGGCGTCGATTATCGCGTTTACGCCCGGCTCTCCCTGCGCGCCGAAGCCGATTACGTCTACACCCATTTCTTTAGCCAGACTCAGAACGACTTCCAGGGAACCGCTGGCGTCGTCATCCACTTCTGACGCCGCACTGCTGCTCGTAAGTCCGCGCAAACCCCGAAGCGCTGGGAAATCTCCAGCGTTCACCTGTTGTATCCCGGGAAACATCCAAAATCGCTCAGGTTAGGCGTCACAGCCTCACCCCCGTCCCGGTGCTATCGTTTGCCCGAGGAAAAAAGTGGGTAGAGGACCGCTCGTTCACCGCACATCTATCCCGAGAGAGAGGAGGAAATCATGTTGAAGAATGGCATGATTCTGCTGGGCACTTTGCTTGCTTCATTCAGCATTTGCCTGGCTCAAGAAAAGACAGATACCAAGCCCGTGGTGGTAAAAACCGCGATCAAGGAAACCAGTCCCGCATCCGGTAAAGAGATGTTCACGCAGTATTGCGCGCCGTGCCACGGCACCGACGGAAAAGGGAATGGTCCCGCCGCCACCGCTTTGAAGACCGCTCCGACAGACTTGACGCAACTCGCCAAGAAACACGATGGCAAGTACCCCAGCAACGCCGTTTCCAGCGTTCTCAAGTTCGGCTCTGGTCCCGCGTCGCATGGTTCGGCCGATATGCCGGTATGGGGCCCACTGCTCCAGTCACTCGACAAATATCACAGCGCCATCGTGCAGCAGCGCATCGCAAATCTCGTCACCTACATCGAAACTTTGCAGGCCAAGTAAGCTTCGACCCGCACTTATATTCGGCAGGGATCGCTCCTTTCCTGCCTCCATCCGCTCTCTTCTCGACGTGCCGCCCCGAGCCGTTCTCGCAGCATCTAAATTTGATATTCCGCAGCGGAACTGTCTGCCGCTCAGCAGGGTTTTTCCGTTGCTCTCGGTTCTCTCCATCCAGTTTGATTATCTTCGGACGCGCATTCACGGTGGCACCCACACCCAGCCCCGCGTTTAGGCCGGAGTTATCTTGCGTCTTTAACTCGGCCCATTCTCCTAGCCGTTGTTTCTCCACACTTCTGGATCAGAACCACTTCTTCGTGCCGCCCGCCGGGGTGATCCGCCCAGAGCCCCAAGCTCTGCGGTATACTGCGGGTCACCGGAGGCCCATCAACCATGACAACCATGCAGCCCGAGCAAGGTGCATTTCTACTGCAGAACGAAATTGCGGTTCTGAAAAATGAGCACGGCACCACGCGACGCGTGATCGAAGCGATTCCAGCCGATCGCAGCGATTACCGCCCCGATCCCATTTCCAAGTCCGCTCTCGAACTTGCATGGCATATCGTTGCCACAGAAAAGCGCCTGTTAACTGGCGTCGCTGCTGGCGCTTTCGATTTCACACCCATGACCCGGCCCGTCGAATTGCAAACCCCTGCGCAGATTGCAGCTTGGTACTTCGAATCGTTCAAAGAAAATTTCGACAAGTTATCAAAGCTTTCCGGTGAGCAGGCCGTCAAAATCGTTGATTTCCGCGGCATGTTTCAATTGCCGGCCGTCGCCTTCATCGGATTCGCGCAGCGCCACAGCATTCATCATCGCGGCCAGCTGAGCGCCTATATGCGCGCCATGGGTGGAAAA
>DASXBH010000068.1:0-5062 GCA_036491775.1 Candidatus Acidiferrum sp. | reverse complement strand
CGGGTGATAAAACAAAATAGATTCCGCGGCCACTTGGAAAAGATTCACGAATGCGTCGTAACGACGGATGTGGGCAAGTTCGTGCGCAATTACGGCGAGCAGTTGTGCTTCGCTCAGGCCAGTCAGTG
The DNA here is from genome assembly GCA_036491775.1 of Candidatus Acidiferrum sp. GTDB lineage: Bacteria > Acidobacteriota > Terriglobia > Acidiferrales > UBA7541 > Acidiferrum. The sequence continues at coordinate 4,934 of DASXBH010000068.1, read as the reverse complement.
TGGAAACCGGAAGTAGCACCACCGGGCGAAGCCATCCGATCACGGCCGGTGCGTCGAGGTGAGCCGACTCGCAGTAGCGCACCACTCTGTGCAAACCAATACGCTGTTGCAGTTTCAGGCAGCTTTCGAGCAGCGTGTCGCCAATCGGAGTGGCTTCTCGCCGCCGCAATCGTTCCAACGCCAACACTCCACCCGCAGTGCGCATGCTGAACAGCAGCACACCCAGGAACCAGGCCTGCACCAGCCAGAGATAGGATTTGTCAGGCGCGGTTGTGAGTGATGGGCGCATTCCATCGCTCAACTGCATGGCGCGATGTGGGTCTGAAAAGTTTCCGGTGTGGATGAGAACCAGTTGGCTTACCGGCTGGGGGGCTGCTGTGTTCGCCGAAGAATCCCGCTGGAGCATGACGAACGTGAAGATCGGTGCCGCCACCATTGCGAGTAAAGCAGCAATTCCCAACACGTAGCGGGCTGACGCGTTCCTGGTCAGCGCCATCGCCAGAGCTGCGAGCGCTGCCAGCGCCGCGCCTTGCCAGATAAAATGCAGCAGTGTCAGCCCCAAGGGCCGCAGCAATTCGGGGGAGAGGAATTCCGACAGGTGAATCATCGCTGTTTCCTTTCGTATTCATCCAGAAGGCGTCGCAATTCGGCAATTTCCTGTTTCGAACTTCGCCGCTCCGCCAGGGCGTGCAGCATCAGCTCACTGGCCGACCCATCAAAGACGCGTTGCAGCATGTCCGCGGCAATTTGCCGCTTAGTCTTCTCGGCGGGCTGCCAAGCTTCATAGACGTGAGCGCGCTCCTGTTCGTCGCGCTTTACCAGTCCTTTAGAGGTCATAATTTGCAGCAACTTCAGAACGGTGGTGTAGCCCAGCGGCTTTTTCGCGCTGATCGTTTCGTGCACCTCGCGCACCGTAGAGGGTCCGCGCTCCCAGAGCACGTGCAGAATTTCCAGCTCCGAGACGGTAGGCTTTTGAGGATTCGTCATGGGCGAGAGGTTACTACGAAGGATTTCGTAATGTCAACGAAAATGTTCGTACTTCGTCGCACGGCCAGAAAGAACTCGTGTCTGGGTCTTACCGTAAGAGATTCTGACGTCTGGTTAGAAGCGCAGCTTAGAAAGGTATTCGTAGCTGGCGGTGAGGCTGGCGATGGGGTCCTGGGGCACATCATGTTCCACAAAATAATGCTCGATGCCGGCCTTCTCGGAATGGCTGAAAATGCGTTTCCAATCGATGGCGCCGGATCCCACGCTGGTCATGTCGGGCGTGATTTCTTCGAGCTTCAGGGTTTTCAGTTGCTCGGGAGCAACGTGCGGCAACTTCTTCACGTCTTTCACGTGTACTAAGGGAAACCGCCCAGGATATTTGTTGAAATAGGCAACCGGGTCCTGGCCGGCCACGCTGATCCAGCACAAATCCAACTCAAATTTCAGATTCTGCGGATCGCCGTTCTCCAGCATGTAATCGAGCGGAAATTTTCCGCCAAGGCTGGCTTCCGGTTCAAATTCCCAAAAATGATTGTGGTAGGCAAACTGGATACCCGCTTTTTTGGTTGTTTCGCCGGCCTTATTGAAAAGATCAGTGGCGCGTTTGTAGCCATCGGCGGTGCGATTCGCTTCATCGATCCATGGGCACACAATAAATTTGTGGCCGATTACATGCGATGCCTCAATCTGTTCGGGCAGATGGTTTTCAACCACCGCATAGGCGATGTGGCAGGAAGGCGCGGTGAGTCCGTTCTTGACCAGAATGGCTCGAATATCTTTCGGCGAGTGATCGAAATAGCCGGCGAACTCGACTTCTTTGTAGCCGATGGCAGCGACCTTGGCGATGGTGCCATCAAAGTCGGTCTTCATGGTGCTACGCACGGTGTAAAGCTGCACGCCAACCTTGTCGATCTTGTGTGCCGCGGCCAGGGTGCGGATGGGAACGGAAGTGACTACAGCGGTTGCCAACGATGTTTCAATGAAGGAGCGACGATTCATGGCGGGATTCTACAACGGAAAGTAACAACAGAACGATTGATTTTTCCCGAGAAAAAAAAGACGCCCTACCGAAGCAGGGCGTCTAATCGAGCTAGATTCCGGGCGCGGGCGGCTGCACCCGGAGAATTACGTGGGACTTAGAACTGGAAACGCAAACCAAACTGCATAATGCGCGGTGAGTGCGCTCCATTGAGGACCAGGAATCCGCTGGAGGCGCAGGACGGGTCGCCGCCGTTGTTGTTCGCCCCGCCCACACAGCCCATGGAGGCTGCCAGGCCAGTGCCATTCGCCGATTGACTTCCGGCAATCTGGCTCAACTGGGTGTGATTGAAGACGTTGAAGTTTTCCCAACGAAATTCAAACGCATATCTTTCCTTAAAGGCGAAGCGCTTGAAAAGGCCGAAGTCGTTATTGAATCGCCCAGGGAGTCGCAACGTGTTACGGGTTCCATTGCCGTAGGTAAGGCCGACGGGAAGGGCGTACGCGGATGGATTGTAATCCAAGACACCGAATACGTGCGCCGTGGCGACAGCTTGTTTTTGTGCTTCGGTGACGGTGTTGGGATTGCCGATCAAATCCGGATAGGATCCGACGCCTCCGCTAATTCCGTTGGCGACGCCAGCGTTATCGCTATAGGTGGTGCCGTTCGTGACGGTAAAAGGAGCCCCGGACTGAGCCGTCGAAATGCCCGACGCTTGCCAGCCGCCGAGCAGGGTATGCAACATCCCCGGCTGCTTGAAGAACGGGAATGCATATACGTAGCTCAGTGAGAAGAGGTGGCGGATATCAAAGTTCGAACTGGCGCGATTTCGCGCTGCGTCGAACGGATCTACGAAGAGGGCATCGGAGCGGTCGGATGAGTTATCGATGGAGTGGCTGAACGTGTAGCTGGCGCTGAGCGTCAGATCGCCCATGCTGCGGCGAAGCGCGAGTTGCAGCGCGTTGTAGTTTGAATTCGCGGTGTTCTCGAGCCGCGTGATTGTTCCCCAGCCCTGATAGGGGCGGAAGTAGTTGGCCGCGCCGTAGCCGCACGCGACGTACAGGTTCTGTGCGGCAGTTTGGGTGAGCACTGCGCCATTGCTGATCACGGCCGAGGTGGGAAGGCCTTGCGAATTCAAAGTGAAGTTCGTCGCGAAGGGTTGGCAATCATTCCCGGTGATCGGCAGATTCGCCGCAATATAAGGATTCTGCGACGCGGGTACGGCTTGCAGTTGATTGGCGTCATACTCACGCGTGAGATGGGTCCCCTTGCTTCCCACGTAGGCGACTGAGAGAAGCATGTGGCTGGGGAGTTCGTGCTCAACACCGAGGTTCCACTGTTGCATGTAAGGCCACTGCACCTGGTCGGGAATCGAGATGGCATTGAATGGGCTCGGCGGACCGGCCGGTCCAGCAGAGCCGGCGACGTTGCTATACCCTGTGATGGAGTTGACGGCGCCATTCACAGACAACGGCGACGCACTGAATTGTAGTGATTCGGCATTGGCTTCGTTGCCGTTCATGTGCTCGAAGAATATTCCGTAACCGCCGCGAATGGCCCATTTCCCGTCACCGAATGGATCATAAGCAAAACCCAGCCGTGGCCCCGGATTCATCCATTTGTTTTTCATGCAACCCGTGGTGGTGGGAGAAATACCGGGGATGGTCGGATTTGAAACTCCGCATTGCACCAGGCCGTTGAACACACTCTGGCCAGTGCCCACGTTGAGAAGTTGCGAAGTTGGACTGGCACCCATGACATCAAACGGAAAGAACGTTGGGGCTGCGGCAGGATTGTAGGCCTTCTCCGAAAATCCAAATTCCTGGTCGTGTTTTTCCTGGTAACGCCCGAAGACGCTCCAGCGCAAACCAAGGTTGACGGTCAGCTTTCTGGTGATGCGCCAGTCGTCCTGGAAGAAGGGCTCAAAGATTTTGTAGCGATCGTAGTAATAGAGATTGTTGGCATTTTGCATGTAGGTTCCGATTTGCCCGGATAGCAAGTCCGCAAACGGATTGCCGGTGGTGTTCGGAGCGTTGTCGGCGAAGGAGAGCTGGCCCTGGACGTCAAGGGAGGACTGTTGATTCTTCTGCGCCGCAACAAAATAGCCGCCGAACGACATAGTATGGTTGCCGACGATCTTGGTCATGATGTCGCGGTAGGTGTAGGTTGGATTCGCGTTCTTCCAGGGAAAATACCCGGTATCGACGCTGAAGCCCCCTGAGCCATAGACAGTGCCCTTGGTGTTGCCCACGCTAAAGGCGGGAATTTTGTTTCCCAACCCATTGGCAAAGAGCGGGGTCAGATCGATGCCTCCGGACGGCAGGTTCACCGCACTATTCACGTTAGTGAGGATGATGTGATCGTCGGTGTAGCTGGCGACGAATTCGTTCAGCAAACTAGGCGTAAAGTTGGAAGTGAGTTTTGCCACGAAACTGGTGGTGGGTCCGGCGAAATTAGTATTGGTGTTGTCGAAAGTGTTGTTGTATTGGCCCCACAGCGGTCCTTGGTTCACTGTAGCCCACGTATCGTGGATGTACCGGAAGGTCAGTCGCTGGTTCTCCGTCAAATTGTGGTCCACACGAATCAACTCCTCGCGCCAGTGCGTGGGATAGCTTGGATTCGCGTTGTAGGCTGGTAGCGGATTGCCGGCAGCTTGCCCTGTGGCGTAAACGCCATTGGGTGCCCGGTTGCCATTGTTGGCGTGGGGGATGAGGCCGAGCAATGCGGTTGCCGTGGAGGAAAATGGAGTTGGAAGCGTGTTGTTCACGAACGGCGTACCCGGGGAACCGGGCTGAAACGGGCAGTCTGTGTAAACGGTGGGGTCGAATGCCGCGCCCGTGTACGTGGGGCAAACGTCGTTGAAGTTGCCTTGCCGTTCGGCATCCGAGGGAACCGCTTGCGAAATATTGGAGCCCGGCTGAATTTCCCGGCGCCATTCCTGCGACCAGAAGAAAAACGTTTTCTTCTT
>DASXBH010000067.1:0-4701 GCA_036491775.1 Candidatus Acidiferrum sp. | reverse complement strand
TCACAGGTACCACTGTGTGGGCCGCTTACGTTAACCTCGGCCGCTTTAATATTGTCGTAGCCTTGGCCATTGCCACGCTCAAGGCCACTCTCGTAATTCTATTTTTCATGCACGCAAAATATAGTCCGCGCCGTACGCAACTTGTGATCATCGCCGGAATTTTCTGGCTCGGACTGCTTCTGTTTATGACTATGAGTGACTACGTGTCGCGCGTGGATTATCGTGGCAAGACCTTCCCCATCATGCAAGATGTAGCGCGCACCATTAACCAGCGCGGATAAATCGCCGCTTACGGTTCAATTGTAAAATCCATCCAATTGTAAAATCTGCAATCGCAAGCAGAATTTGGAATCTCGCTTGCTCAATAATTTGTCTTGGGTAAGTGACTGACTCTGGCGGGAATTAAAATGAGGGGAAGTGCGAACCGGCCCAGCCCTCAATCCCCTAAAGGGATCCTCGGCTCGCCTCCCCCACGTCTTTCTGAGGGTGCACGCTGCGCGCCAGACATAAGTCCCCTGTTCTCATCGTATTAAAAAACAATGGTTGGTAAAAATGCACCACCCCGGGAAAATTTTCCGCGGGGCTTCCTCGCAACCAGCGATTCGCTGAAAATTTAGTACTAAGAAAGTCATTTTCCGCACTTCCGCTTTTTCTGCGCCGCCTTGACCCAAACTCTCACCAGTTGTTATGGTAAGAGTTTATCTTGGGCTCATTGTCTCCACTGAGTGCCGAGGCTCCCTGTGGAGGAGCGCTTTAGCTTATGGGACTCACGAAACTTGTTGTGCGCGGCGCCCGCCAGCACAACTTGAAAAATATTGATCTCGAAATTCCGCGCAACAGTCTGACCGTGATCACCGGACTTTCTGGTTCCGGGAAATCTTCGCTCGCCTTCGATACAATTTACGCCGAAGGGCAAAGAAGATACGTCGAATCTCTCTCCGCCTACGCGCGGCAATTTCTCGATCAGATGGAACGCCCCGACGTCGATGTGATCGAAGGACTATCTCCTTCCATCGCCATCGAACAGAAAACAACCACGCGCTCTCCGCGTTCCACTGTTGGCACCATCACCGAAGTTTACGACTACCTGCGCGTCGTCTACAGCTCCGTCGGCATTCCCCATTGCCCCAATTGTGGCAATCCGATCGCGCGACAGTCCAGCGAGCAAATTGTTCAGGCCATCCTGCACGGCGAACTCTGCAAGCCCGATGATCGCATCATGATCCTCGCGCCGATTGTGCGTGGCAGGAAAGGTGCCTACCGCAAGGAATTAGAAAAGCTCGCTGCCGATGGTTTTGTGCGTGTGCGCATCAATGGCGAGTTGCTGCCGCTCGATGAAACTCCGGTGCTCGACAAACGCAAGAATCACACCATTGAAGTGGTCATCGATCGCTTGCTCGTCAAGCAGGGAATTGCTGCGCGTCTCGAACAATCCATCGCCACCGCGCTGAAACTTGCTCAAGGCTTGGTTACCGTCGCGATTGTTGGCGGCAAAGAGCACACTTTCTCTGAAAAACTTGCCTGCCCAGATTGTGGTCTTTCCGTTCCGCAACTCGAGCCGCGTTCGTTCAGTTTCAATTCACCGTATGGCGCGTGTCCCGCGTGCAATGGTCTCGGTTCAAAATACGATTTCGATCCCGCAAAGATTGTCACCGATTGGACCCGGCCACTTTTCGAAGGTGGCTTAGGCCCTGGGTCGGGCTCGGCAATTCTGAAACGCACTCTCGAACTCGCAGCGTATGCCCACGGCTTTCATCTGGACACTCCATTCGAGAAATATCCTGCGCGTGTTCAGAATCTGTTGCTCTACGGATATCCGCCGTCCAACGCAAAAAAGACTCCCGGAGAGAAGATTGCCGCCGCGCGTCCCGAGACCGCAGGTAAAGGCTTTCGTTTTCAAGGAATTCTCAAATTCCTCGAGCGCAACTTCGAAGATTCTGGATCCGACTCGTACCGCGAGTGGATGACCCAATACATGTCCGCGACTCTTTGCAACGCCTGCCAGGGCAAGCGCCTGCGCCCCGAATCGTTGGCCGTTAAGCTGGCGGGCTGGTCTATTTCCGACTTTACGGCTCTCTCGCTCAGCGACGCTCGTCCCGCCGTCGATAAAATCCTCGCGCAGCTCACGCCGCGTCAGAAGGAAGTAGCAGGCCGCCCGCTGGAAGAGATTGCCGAGCGCATCGACTTCTTGCTCGCCGTTGGCCTTGGTTATCTGAGCCTGGAACGTTCCGCGGCCACGCTTTCAGGCGGCGAAGCCCAACGCATTCGTCTCGCCACCCAAATCGGCTCGCGTCTCCGGGGCGTGCTCTACGTATTAGACGAGCCGTCCATCGGCTTACACGCGCGCGATAATGATCGCCTTCTTCACTCTCTCGAACAGTTGCGCAATCTGGGCAACACCGTTCTTGTCGTCGAACATGACGAAGACACCATCCGCCGCGCCGATTTTGTCGTCGATCTGGGTCCTGGCGCAGGCGACGCCGGTGGTTATCTTGTTGCCCAGGGAAAGCCCGCCGAAATTGCTGCTGCTCCTGGCTCGCTAACAGGTCGCTACCTGGCAGGCCTCACAAAAATTCCGGTACCGGTGAAGCGCCGCAGTCCCAACTCGAAAGCAATTCAAATTCTCGGCGCCAGCGCCAACAACTTGAAAGATGTGGATGTTTCTTTCCCGCTCGGCCTGTTCACCGTCGTCACCGGCGTCTCCGGCTCTGGCAAATCCACTCTTGTGAACGATATTCTCTATCGTGTCCTCGCGCAGAAACTCTATCGCTCCATGGAGCCGCCCGGCGTCCATCGCATGCTCCTCGGTGTAGAACATATCGATAAAGTTATCGAAATTGATCAGGCCCCAATCGGGCGAACGCCTCGCTCCAATCCCGCCACCTATACCGGTGTTTTCGCGCCAATCCGCGAACTCTTCGCCATGCTCCCGGAATCTCGCGAACGCGGCTACAAGCCCGGCCGTTTCAGTTTCAACGTGAAGGGTGGCCGCTGCGAAGCGTGTCAAGGCGAAGGCTTGCGCCGGATCGAAATGAATTTCTTGCCCGACGTCTATGTCACCTGCGAAGTTTGCCGTGGCCGCCGTTACAATGCCGAGACTCTCGCCGTCCGTTACAAGGGTCACAGCATCAACGATGTCTTGAATCTTCCGGCTAGCGACGCTCTAAAACTCCTCGAAAACATCCCGCACGTTCAGCAAAAGCTCGCCACCATTGTGGAGGTCGGTCTTGGCTACGTACAACTCGGCCAATCCGCCACCACGCTTTCTGGTGGCGAAGCCCAACGCATCAAACTTGCTCGCGAGCTTTCGAAACGCCAGACTGGTCGCACCATTTATATCCTTGACGAACCAACCACCGGCTTGCATTTCGATGACGTTCGAAAATTGCTCGACGTTTTGCAACGCCTCGTGGACTTGGGCAACACCGTCTTGATCATCGAACACAATCTGGACGTCATCAAACAAGCTGACTGGCTCATTGATTTGGGGCCCGAAGGCGGCCAGGGAGGTGGCCGCATCGTCGCGCAAGGCACCCCGGAGCAGGTTGCTCGGGTCAAGAAGTCGTACACCGGGCAGGCGCTCGCCAGAGTTTTGGGTCTCCCGACAAACAGCAACGGCCACGTCAACGCCAACGGTGATCACAAGTGAATAAAAATCACGTCCTGCGTGGCGGCCTTCCTCCTCCTGCGCTCGCCCTTGCACGTCTTTCATCTTCCTCGTACAGTGATTAGACCCGAATGAGCATCTATTCGATTCATCCATTGGCGCTCGGCGGCGTCCATACGTATCCCCTTGCGGACCGCAAGAGCAAAGTCAGCGTTCGCGATTTCGCTCGCCCCGTTGGACGCAATGCCTCCCTCAAAGTTTTTCTTGATTCACTGTCAAGCCTGCTGGCCGCTCAGGATCTGCGTGATCTTCTTGCCGCCATGCACCACGCCAAGGCTCAAAAAAAGGCGATGCTGTGGGGAATGGGTGGGCACGTCATTAAAGTTGGACTCGGCCCCGTACTGATCGACCTGATGCGCAAGGGTTTTGTCTCGGGCATTGCCATGAACGGCGCTGCGCTCATCCACGATTTCGAAATCGCCATGGTCGGCAACACTTCTGAAGATGTTGAAGCGGGCATTGGCAAAGGCCAGTTTGGCATGGCCCAGGAGACCGGCACCTATATTAACGAAATTGCACGACTCGCCCATCGCATCCGCATCGGTTATGGCGAAGCCGCCGGGCAATATCTCACCAGCGGCATTCTGTCTCCGAAATTTCCGGATCATAGCGTGCTTATCGCCGCGTATCGGAATCGAATACCTGTGACCGTTCATATCGCCCTTGGCACCGATATCCCACACATGCATCCGGCCGTGGATGCGGCTGCTCTCGGCGCCGCCTCTCACTTCGATTTTCGCCTGTTCTGTTCGCTTGTAGAGCAAATGGATGCCGGCGGCGTTTATCTCAATTGGGGTTCCGCCGTTCTCTTGCCGGAAGTGTTCCTCAAGGCAGTCTCGCTGGTTCGAAATCTCGGCGTTCCGCTTCAGCCAATCACCACCGCAAATTTCGACTTCATTCAGCACTATCGTCCTTTGCAAAATGTCGTGAAACGTCCCACATCTTCGACCGGCTCAACAAAACTCCCGCCCTCCAAAGGCTTCGCTATTACAGGCCACCATGAACTGCTGATGCCACTTGTCGCAGCGGGTTTG
>DASXBH010000066.1:0-9500 GCA_036491775.1 Candidatus Acidiferrum sp. | reverse complement strand
GCAAGCATGTGCGTGGTTCTTTTGTTTTTGTGTTGTTCCGCAGCGGCTGAGCCGCAGAAACAAAAAGTGACGGTGCAAGGCAAATTGGTGCATGTGATGGCAATTGGGGGAGAGTCGACGGGGTGGGCAATCCAGCTTGATCCGGACGTCACGCTGGAGGGCAAGCATTCGGTGGAAGCAGCGTTTCGAGACCCAACGAAAATAGAAGGATTGCAAGACAAGCGGGTAGAGGCGGTTGGAAAATTGGTGCACCAGCAGGGGGTAGAGACGGGCGACCGGCTCATCCTGAACGTTTCCTCAATAAAGGAACAAAAGGTTCACTAAGCTACTTTCGAAGTAATTCGCCGGGATGCTGTCAAACGCAGGCTACGGTTCGGGGGCTTGCGCTACGGACGTGGTAAACCGCGGGTTGTCCTCGCTAGGCTCTCCGTAAGTCATTCCCAGTCAACATTTGCACGGGTCAGGGCCGGTGCTTTGTGGCTTCGTGTGCCCTGGCGGAGCGATTGCACTGAACGTGCAGGGAAACTCTGTAGCCAATACAGATGGGGCCGGTTTCGAGGATTAGGCTCGTACTATTCCATTTGCGCAAGAGCAAAGACAGAAGGGTATCCCGGATCGATCATTCAAACTCGACCTCCCTTTGCCGAGGGCGAGTTAACGATGCGGATGCGGTACGAAACGGACGGAGCTTGGAATGAGTAGAGTGCGGCGAATTGGATTTGGAGTGGTAGTGGTGGCGGCGCTCGCGGCGGCATATGGGGCGGGCCGTTACCATTCGCAACCGCCAGCGGGCAGCAAGGCGGGCCGGCACATACTTTATTACGTAGACCCGATGCACCCCGCGTACAAATCAGATAAACCGGGCATCGCGCCGGACTGTGGCATGCAACTCGAAGCCGTTTACGCCGAAGACGTGAAGAGCGCACCAGAATTTTCGCGCGCTGCTGAGTTGGCGCCTGGAGCGGTGAGCATTGATGGAAGCACGCGGCAGTTGCTGGGGATTCGCAGCGCTGCGGTGGAGAAGAGCGGCGGGGACCGCGTAGTGCACGTAGTCGGGCGAGTTGTTCCCGAAGACACCCGTGTGTACCGGTTGAATGCGGGAGTAGACGGATATATTCGCGAGACTTCCCAGGATTCCGTGGGAACGCGCGTCAAGAAGGACCAGACGTTAGCGAAATTTTATTCGCCGGATTTCCTGGCGACAGCTTCGGGATTTCTGGCGGCTACGGAACGAGTGCCGGGCGCTACAGGTGGCGATGGATCGAGGACGATGCCATTTCCCGGAGCGCTTTCGAAGCAAGGTGTGAGCAGCCTGCAAGGATACACGGATCGGTTGCGCAATCTGGGCATGAGCGAAGTGCAGATCAAGCACATTGCGGAGGAGCGGCAGCTACCGGAGACGATCGATATTGTGGCGCCTGTGGATGGATTTATTCTGGCGCGCAATATCACCAGCGGGCAGCACTTCGAGCATGACATGGAATTTTATCGGATTGCAGATCTGGGCCAGGTGTGGGTAATCGCGGAAGTGGATGAACAAGAAGCGTCGTACCTGCGGCCGGGTGGAACTGCGCAAATTACGCTGAGCGATAAGGGCCGGCCGATGACGGCGCGAATCAGCGACAGCTTGCCGGAATCTCAAGCGGGCGGCGGGACGGTAAAGATTCGTCTCGAAGTAGATAATCCGAAATTTGAGTTGAGACCGGAGATGTTGGTGGATGTGAACATGCCGGTGCGGATGCAAGCCGCGGTGACCGTCCCTGTGGATGCGTTGGTGGATTCCGGAGCGCACGCGCGAGTATACGTGGAAAAGAGCGAAGGGATTTTTGAGCCGCGTGAAGTGAAGACCGGTTCGCGCATTGGCGAGCGGGTAGAGATTCTAGATGGAGTACAGCCTGGTGAGCGAGTGGTGGTGGCGGCAACGTTTTTGGTGGATTCGGAGAGCCGGTTGAATACGCCTGCCGAGAAGCGTGCGATGGGGCCAAGCAGAGAGAAGTCTGCAGTTGCCATGAGCGGAGCCAGCGCAAAAGAGAAGAGCGTGATTGATCCGAGCTGCGGAATGGCGACGGATGCAGAGAAGGCGGCAAAGACCGGGAACACGGTGGCGTATCACGGGTCGACTTACTATTTTTGTTCCGCGAAGTGTAAAGAAAAGTTTCAGAGCAATCCCGCCGAAGCGTTAAAAAAACATCAGGGTGCGGTTGGTGATTAACAGAATCATCGATTTCTCGGTCAGGAATAAGCTGGCAGTCCTGGCCACTGTGGCGATTGCGTGCATCGCGGGTTGGTGGGCGATGCGGACGCTGCCGCTGGATGCCACGCCGGACTTGAGCGACACGCAAGTTATCATCTATTCGCATTGGGATCGCAGCCCGGATATCGTCGAAGATCAGGTTACCTATCCAATCGTAAGCGCGATGCTGGGAGCGCCGCGGGTAAAGACGGTGCGCGGCTTTTCTGACTTTGGGTATTCGTACGTTTATGTGGTGTTTGCAGAGGGAACGGACCTTTATTGGGCGCGCTCGCGAGTGATGGAGTATTTGTCGAGCGTGGGACCGCGCTTGCCGGAGGGCGTGAAGACGGAACTGGGACCGGACGCGACAGCGCTTGGATGGGTCTATCAGTACGCGTTGGTGGATACGACCGGGAAGCACAGCCTGGCGGATCTGCGTTCGTATCAAGACTGGTATTTGAGTTACTACTTGCGGTCGGTGCCGGGAGTCGCGGAAGTTGCGCCGATCGGCGGGTATGCGCGGCAATATCAGGTGAACCTGGACCCGAATCGTTTGCGTGCGTATGGAATTCCGGTGAGCCGCGTGGTGGAGGCGGTGCGCGGAGGAAATAATGAATCGAGCGGACGTCTGCTGGAGTTTGGCGGAACCGAGTATATGGTTCGCGGCCGCGGCTATGCGCGCACCATCGAAGATTTCGCGAACATTCCGCTGAGCGTGAGCGACTCGGGCTCGCAGATTCGAATTAAAGATGTTGGGCAAGTGGTGATGGGCCCGGATTTGCGGCGCGGGCTGGCAGACCTAAATGGCACCGGCGAAACCGTTTCTGGAATTGTGGTGATGCGCGATGGAGAAAACGCGCTGGAAGTTGTCGACCGGGTGAAGGCAAAGATTAAGGAGATTGAACCTGGCTTTCCTGCGGGCGTCAAGATTGTGCCGGTGTATGACCGGTCGGAGCTGATTCGGAACACGATTGGCACGGTGAAGGAAACGATCTTTGAGGTCGTGATCACCGTAGTGCTGATTATTCTGGTGTTTCTGTGGCATTTCCCCAGCGCGGCAATTCCGATTGCGACCATGCCCATCGCGGTGCTGCTGTCGTTCATTCCGTTTCACTACATGGGAATCAGCGCGAACATCATGTCGCTGGCGGGCGTGGCGATTGCGTTCAGCGAGCTGGTGGATGCATCGATTGTGGTGGCGGAACAGACGCACAAGAAGTTGGAGTTGTGGGAGAAGGGCGGACGTATCGGTGACCGGCGCGACGTGGTGATTGGCGCGATCAAGGAAGTAGCGGGGACGACATTTTTTGCATTGCTGGTAATTGCGGTTTCGTTTCTGCCGGTGCTGACATTGCAGGCCCAGGAAGGCAGGATGTTCCGGCCGCTGGCGTATACCAAAACGCTGACCATGGTGATTGCGGCGTTGCTGGCGATTACGCTGGACCCGGCGCTGCGTTTGTTACTGACGCGTGTGGAGCGATTTGACTTTCGTCCGGAGTGGTTGAGCCGCATCGCTAATGCTTTGCTGATTGGAAAGGTACGGTCGGAAGAGGAGCATCCGATCAGCCGGCCGTTGATAAAGATTTACGAACCGGCGGTGCGCTGGACGCTGCGGTGGAAGTGGCTGGTGATTGGAACGGCCGCGGCGTTGGTGATTTTGACGATTCCGGTGTTTTACGAATTGGGATCGGAGTCGATGCCGCCGCTGGATGAAGGCACGATTCTGTACATGCCCACGACGCTGCCTGGGATATCGATTCAGCAGGCTGGGCAGTTGCTACAGGTGACCGACCACATCATTGAGCAATTTCCGGAAGTGAATCACGTGCTGGGCAAGGCGGGGCGAGCGGAGACGGCGACTGATCCGGCGCCGTTGTCGATGCTGGAGACGGTGATTACGCTGAAGCCGCGATCAGAATGGCGGCATGTGGATACCTGGTATTCGTCCTGGTCGCCAGAGTGGACGAAGAAGATTTTGCGGCACATCACGCCGGATACAATTTCCACGGAAGAGTTAGTCAGCGAGATGAATGCGGCGCTGAAAATTCCCGGCGTGAACAATGCCTGGACGATGCCGATTCGCGGGCGCATCGATATGTTGACCACCGGGATTCGGACGCCGGTGGGATTAAAGATTGCGGGATCGGATGTGCAGCAGATCCAGGAAATCGGTGGGGAAGTCGAATTGCTGCTGCATTCGGTGAAGGGAACTCGCACGGTTCTTGCGGAACGGACGGCGGAAGGACACTTTCTGGATCTGCAATGGGACCGCGAGCGGTTGGCGCGTTACGGAATCAGTATCGAAGATGCGCAGCGTGTGGTGGAAAACGCGATTGGCGGAGACAACATCAGCACGGTGGTGGCGGGGCAGGAACGGTATCAGGTGAACGTGCGCTACCAGCGGGATTTCCGCAGCGATATGGGCGCACTGGGCAGAATTCCGGTTCCGGCAAGCGGGCAACGGCAAGTGCCGGTCAGCGATTTGGCGGAAATCAAGGTGGCCAGTGGGCCATCAATGATTCGCAATGAAAACGGATTGTTGACTGGATACGTTTACGTGGACATCGCTGGACGCGATCCGGGAAGTTACGTGGCGGAAGCGAATCAGTTGCTGCGTGACCGGGTGAAATTGCCGACAGGATACTCGCTGGCATGGAGCGGGCAATATGAATCGATGCAGCGGGTGAAGGAACGGCTGAAGGTGGTGGTGCCAATCACGCTGTTTTTGATTTTCCTGCTGCTGTTCATCAACACGGGATCGATAGCGAAAACGACGATTGTGTTGCTGGCGGTGCCGTTTTCCGCGGTAGGAGCGATCTGGTTTTTGTATTTTGCCGGCTACAACATGAGCGTGGCGGTGTGGGTAGGGTTGATCGCGCTGCTGGGAATTGATGCGGAAACTGGCGTGTTCATGCTGCTGTATCTGGATTTGGCGTACGACGAGGCAAAGCGCGAAGGACGGCTAAACAGCCTGGGTGATTTGCGCGAAGCGATTGTGCAGGGCGCAGCGAAGAGGTTGCGTCCGAAGTTCATGACGTTTGCGACGACCTGTGTGGGACTGTTTCCGATCATGTGGGCGACGGGAGCGGGCTCGGATGTGATGAAGCGAATTGCGGCGCCAATGGTGGGCGGGATTTTTACGTCGTTTCTGCTGGAATTGTTGGTATATCCGGCGATTTATGAGGCATGGCGGTGGGGATTTCACAGCAAAGACCTGCGCCGGGCCGAGGTGTTGCAGCCCGTGACGTTGCCTGCAGAAGCGGAATTAGCTGGTACGCGTTGGACGTGGAAAGCGGCGATGCCGCGGCAAGAGTCTTCAGGAAACCAGTAAGCAAGATTTTTCCAATATATGGCAATTGATGGGCTATAACGAATAGCTTTTTGTGTACCTCTTCGATAACTCTGCCTTCGGCTTACTTCCCGTTTACGGAAAGACCGGAAGATTCGATTCGACGGCCATATTTCCCGCCAAGTGCTTGTTAGTGAGCAAAGACTAAAAAACGGGGCCATGAGCAAATGGGCGTGCCAAGTTCGAGAGAACGGGCAAGTGCTAACAAGTGTTCCGCGGAAATTGCCTCGGGGTTTGCTCTGGGTCAAAGACGCTGCCTAGAGCGGGCTGTAGCTTCTTGGAGCCCAGGATGTCGGTAAAGGCATGAATTCGGGAGCGGTGGAATGAGCAAACAGGAAATGAAAGTCGGGGGCGGCGGAACAGGAGGACGTATGGCGAGTAAAAATTTTGGCAGGCTTATATGTTTAGCGGTGTTGGGCGGTCTAGCGGCGCTGCCTGCGAGCGCGCAGTCGTTCAGGGTGCAGTGTCCCACCAGCACGATCACGCATCCGTCGAGTCTCAACAATAACAATGCCGAGCCCGCGTACGCCGGTCCGACGGTTCTCGCGCTCAACGGCAATGGGTTTTATTCGCCGACGAAAAACGTGAACGGCGCGATCAAGTGCCAACAGGTCTCCGGTGGAGATGGCTATTCGACGATGGCCAATGGCACGCAGACATTCATGTTTTCGTTCGGGCCTTTGTCCGGGCTTTCGGACATCGCGCAAGGTCATGCTGGAACTGAGTTCCCGGCGACTTTCAACACGACGGCTCCTGGAACTCTCTTGCCTGGCGATCCTGCGACGACCGATGGAGCGGTAGCCAATACCTGGCCGGCGTGGGGAACGCCTCTCCCAACCTCGCCTTTTAATTATAACGGCGCGGTGGGACTGGCTTACGACGTAGTGAATCTTGTCAGCATTTACGATATCGCTGAAGTTGCCGGGTCGACCCAGGTGATTGTTCAAACCAATGCTCCTCTCGGTGTTCCCGTTGGAGGGCAGGTAACAATATCGGGAACAGGAACCGGCTACGACGGTACCTGGACGATAACCGGGCTTGGCCTTCCATCTCCTTTGCCTAGCTCAGTGACGAACTACGGCTTCCCGTATGCAAACAATTTTACGTTTAACGCTACGGCTAAAGGTTTGGCGGACGTAAACGAGTCGCAGACCGCTACGGCATCAACTGGCCCGATCCTCGACGGCCACGTCGATCCGCGCCAGATCATGGATGTCGGGGTGATGAACGGCAACATCCCGGCGCCGTTGGTGGCATTTGATGAGGATGACGAAATGTTCCTCACGCTGACCAACGTGGGAATGATCATGCGCCCAGACTTGTTCGAGCAGCACACGATTCACTTTCACGGATACCCCAACGCTTCGTCGGTGTATGACGGTGTGCCAGATGCTTCGGTGGCCATCAACATCGGCGGTAGCTTTACTTATTACTATCTATCACCGGACGCCGGCACGTACTTCTGGCACTGCCACATCACGCCACCTGAACACTTGCAGATGGGCATGGTCGGGCAACTCTATGTCCGTCCACGGCAAAATCGAGTGCCGAGCGGCCAGAGCCTCTATACCTATCTTGGCTATCAGAACGGCATCGGCCTTCCTGCCGGAACTGCCGATTTGCGCACGGCCTGCAATCCTGCCGCCGATATCTTGTGCAGCGCAACGATGCCAGCCATCAACACCGGCGCCGTTCAAGGAGTGGATAAGCTGCTTAATCCGCAAAAATACACCTACAACGATGGCGATGCCTCGACCGCATACGATGTTGAGTATCCATTGCAGATTCACGGATTCGATCCCAACTTTCACTTTGTGGGCATGACCTTCAACCCGGAAGCATTCGTCGACATGAAAGACAAGTTCTTCCTGCTGAACGGCCGGAGCTATCCCGACACGGTTACGCCGGGTCCGATGGCGACGCAGACTTCTGACGGGAGAATGCACTACTCGCAGCCAATGCCTTCGATCATCAACATCCCAGCCGGCGGTCGGGCGCTGCTACGGATCGCGGACCTGGACGTTTCGGAATATCAAACGCTGGCGTCCTTGGGAATTCCCATGAAGGAAGTTGGCTTCAACGCCAAGCTGCTGCGTGATCAAGCAGGGAACAATATGGAGTTTTACACCAACTCCATCACGCTCGGCGGAGGCGAATCGCTGGATGTGCTGTTGGATGCCAGCGACGCAGGATGTGGCTCGACTGGCTGTGCGGCGAAACTCTATCCAGCGGGCAGCACCTTCTACCTGTACACCCCGAATCTCTACCACCTTTCGAACGATCAGGAGAATTTCGGCGGACTTATGACCGAAGTTCACATCTGCAACAGCGTCAGCGGCGGCAACACGTTTGGGAACACCTGCAATTAGGAGAACGGCAATGAGAGCAGCGAAAATGACAAAATCGATCTCAATCGCACGATTGCTTCTGGCGCCGATAATGGCCCTGTTCCTTGGCGCTGCGGCTAACGCCGCGGTACCGGGAATTACCGGTCCGACGTTCAACCTGACGGCACAAACCGCTTTCCTGAACCAGCCGGACGGGAACGCAGTTTACTCCTGGGGTTACGGGTGTAACGGATCGCCGAGCGGAACTGCCCCCGCGGCGCTGTCCGTTAGCTGCCCATCGATGCAGGTGCCCGGGCCAACGTTGATTGTGACGGAAGGCCAGACGATCACAGTAACTCTGACGAACAACCTTCCCGCAGCTGTCGGCAACACGTCGATTCTCTTTCCGGGCTTCGTGGTGACGGCGACCGGCGGCGTGCAAGGTCTCTTGACGCAAGAGGCGGCTCCTGGGGGAAGCGTGACGTACACGTTCGTCGCTTCGTCGCCAGGCACTCACTCCTATTACAGCGGAACGCAAGGCGATCTGCAGATTGAAATGGGTCTATATGGCGCAGTCGTTGTGCTTCCCTCCAGTATTCCTGCCGCCTGCTCGGCCGGGCTGCCCACTACAAACCCCGGTGGGAACTCGGCGGCGCAATCATTCTGGAAGGAAACCGACTTCCGTCTGGCACGCGCAGCCTATGACCATCCAAAGGCCTGCTATGACCGTGAATACCTGTTCCAGTGGGCCGAGATGGACTCCAATATTCACAAGACCGCACTGGCGCAGGTGACGGCATTGAATGGCTGCACTGCTGGAGCAGCTGGCTGCAGTCTAGATGTTCCGACTGAGCCGTACCACCCTGCGTACTTCCTGATTAATGGCCGTTCGATGCCCGACCTTATGGATGCCAACTTTGCGGCTGAGTATCCACACCAGCCCTATAACGGCAATCCGCACATGCATCCAGGCGAACTCACATTGATCCGCGCCATCGGGCAAGGCCGCTGGCAGCATCCGTTTCACGAGCATGCTAATCACGTGCGCATTCTGGCTCGTGACGGGAACATGGTGTTGGCTCCGGATGGGACGGACCTCGCGGGCC
The DNA here is from genome assembly GCA_036491775.1 of Candidatus Acidiferrum sp. Classification (GTDB taxonomy): domain Bacteria; phylum Acidobacteriota; class Terriglobia; order Acidiferrales; family UBA7541; genus Acidiferrum. The sequence continues at coordinate 485 of DASXBH010000066.1, read as the reverse complement.
AATTGATGTTCAACACGGATACGACCCCCGGAGATGCGTTCGACGGAATTTTCTACTTCACCGGCAGAGGGTTGAACTGGGATCCGTACGGTCACCATCCGGGCGACACCAGCGACCCGAACGCCTCGCTGTCTTGTACTCCGGATGCTAACGGCTACAACACTTCAGCGCCTACGGCGATCAATTATTTTGAATGGTGCCAGGACCACAATAAACCGCTCGAAGTTGCTCCTTTCGGCGATGTGGCCGCCGGCGGCCCCGCGACACTGCCAAATCCCAATATTTTCACGAACGGCGCCTGGTATGGCGGCACGCCGTATCTAGGCCCGGATGCGACCTTGCGCGGAGGCGGAACGCAGGCTTGCGCGAGCGGCAGCACCGCGGCCAATACAGCCTCGACTTGCAGCACTTTGCAACCTGCGAACATTCAAGCGAACCCAGGAAACGAACGCGGTTGGGCTTATATGTGGCACTCGCACAATGAA
>DASXBH010000065.1:0-6257 GCA_036491775.1 Candidatus Acidiferrum sp. | reverse complement strand
AAGTGGCTCGAAGAAGCTAAAGCCAACAGCCAAAAAGCCATCGAACTCGATGATCATCTCGCTTCCGTCTACGTCACTCTGGGCCGCATCCACGAACTCGCCGGCAATCATGATCTCGCCGTTCAGGAGTTCCAGCGTGCTATCGCTCTCGATCCGCGAAGCCCCACCGCCCTCGGTGGTATCGCGCGTAGCCATGAAATGGCCGGACATATTCCCGAGGCCGAAGCCGCGTTCAAACAAGCCGCTGCGTTGCGTCCCGATTTTTGGGATGGCTACGAAGAACTAGGACTTTTCTACGACCGCCAGGGAAAATATCCCGAAGCCATCGAGCAGCTTCGTCACGTCGTCCAGCTAACTCCCGATAACGCCCAGGCCTTCTCCAATCTAGGCGCAATTTACGTCGATACCAGCGATCCCAAATATCGTCCCGACGCGGAAATGGCGTTGAAACGATCCATTGAACTCAGCCCCAGCTACGCTGCCTACGCAAATCTCGGCTCGCTCTTCTACGACGAGAGGCGCTACCCGGAATCTGCGTCCGCGTTCGAAAAGGCTGTGGATCTGAATCCTGAAAATCCTGCGGTATGGGATTGGCTGATGAACTCCTACGAATGGATGAACCAGAAAGATAAGGCCGCTCAAGCTCTCGATAAAGCCTTCTTTCTCGCTACTCGCGACGCCGATCTCAAACCGCGCGACGCCTCTGCTCAAGTCTTACTCGGCTCGCTCTCCGCTAAGAAAAAAATGACTGAAAAAGCCCTTGGCCACACGCAGACCGCGCTGATTCTTGCTCCCGAAGATCCCGATGTTCTCGAAAACGCCGCGGTCGCTTACGAATTAGTCGGCGACCGCACTCACGCCATTGATTACGCGCAAAAAGCTCTTCAGAAGGGTTACGCCCTCGACCGCCTGAAAAACGATCCCGATATGCAGGGCGTACTCGCTGATCCGAAATTCCGTGCAAACGGAAAGTAGTCCAACTGAAAAGGAGATAAACATATGGCCGACCCAGCACAAGCATTGACCCCAAGGACCAACACCGACCCTACGATCGAAATTAATCCTGATTGCACTTACAAGCCCAAAGGCGGTGTAGTCATACCCAAAAACGGAAAAGTTGTTTTCGACGTGGATTACCCACCCAATGCGAACGTCTGCACGATTTCATTTAGCTCCATCGCCTTTAGCTATGAACCCGAACTTCCAGACACTGGAACCGGCACGGTGAAGGTCGGTTCGGGCAACTAACTCCCAGTCGAGCCCGACTGCATTCCTTCGTCGACCATGCCCTCGCCCTCTGCGCCGCCGCTGCTCGCCCGTTCTTGCGACTCGAGCCGCGGCGGTTGCTTTTGTAGCCGGCTGCCAGTCGGCCCAAGGAACCGTAACCCCCAGCACAATCCGGCTCAACCCCGTCACGCCTCACCCCGCATCCAAAGCGTAGCAACTACCAGCACGCGAAACTTTCCGTTGCTCTACACTAAATACGCGAAGCATAAACATGGCCACCACCAACTCCCCCACAATTCACGAACCGCCGCCCCTCCCACCACAACGCCGCAATCGCGCTTCCCGCTCCTGGTTTCTCGGCACCCTTCTCGGCGTTCTTATCGCCACCGCCCTCCTCGCTACTCTCATCTGGCTTGCCACCGGGCTGGGCCTCTTCCACCTCCTCACCTCGCTGCGCGGAGGCCACGCCATCATCAACGTCGATCAGCCTACCGTCGTCCGCCAGATCCAGAAACTCCAACGCCTCGAAACCGTCAGCTACACCATGGACAAAATTATTTCCGGCGAACACGCTAACGCCTATCTCCCCAAATTTCTCGTTGGCGATCGACTGTTGCTGGTCGTTCACGGCGAAGTCGTCGGCGGCATCAATCTCGCTTCGCTACAAAACGGTGACGTCCAAGTGCACGGCCAGAAAGTTTCCATCCATTTGCCCGCCGCCGAAGTCTTCAGCACCCGCATCGACAACGCCAAAACGCGCGTCTATTCCCGCGACACCGGCCTGTTCTCCACGCCCGATCCCAATCTCGAAAGCGAAGTTCGCGAAGAAGCCGAACGCCAGCTGCAACAAGCCGCGCTGCAAGACGGCATACTCAAAACCGCCGCCGAGAATGCGCGCAGCACTCTTTCCGGAATGTTGCAGGGTCTCGGCTTTCACGAAGTGGACCTCCACTAAGCCGCGACTCCGCGTCTTACACCCACCGCCATCCCGGCCGGAGAACTGGCGCCCTTTGCCAGTTCGCAGCGGATCGAGGCAACACGTCCACACTATTCACGCATAGTTCTGTTTTCGCCGTGCCCGACAATTGCGGTTGCCCAAACTCTTCGTTAGAATCCAGCCACGAGGCGGGCATGTCCGACACTTCTCGCAAGCCACGCATTGCCCTCGGCGCCGATCACGCCGGATTCCCAGTCAAAGAAACGGTTCGCCAATTCCTGCAAAATGCCGGCTACTCCGTCGACGATCTCGGCACCTGGTCCGAAGAATCCGTCGATTATCCCGACTACGGCAAAGCCGTCGGCGAACGTGTCATCTCGCACCAGGATGAATTTGGCATCGCCATTTGTGGCACCGGCATCGGCATTTCCATCGCGGCCAACAAAGTTCCCGGCGTCCGCGCAGCGCTCGCCCACGATGTCAACACCGCCAAGCTCGCCCGCGAACACAACGACGCCAACGTTCTTGCCTTCGGTGGCCGCGTCGTCAACGGCTCGCAGGCCATCGAGATGGTCCAAGCCTTCCTCAGCACGCCCTTCGCCGGCGGCCGCCATGAACGGCGCATCGAAAAAATCCACCTCATCGAACTCGACGAGCGTCACAAACAATAGCCTTTCGCTGCTATTTTTGGCCGAAATTCAATTCGCGGTACACTTTTCTTGCCGGGATGCTACCTCCTAAGGAGGGCCTGGAGTTGGCATGGCCACTCGCCGCAAATTCGTTCTCGCTTTTGTAGTCGCTGCCTGCATTCTCATCGCCGCGGCGCTCCTCGCACCGATTTTCCTGAACATCGATCACTACCGCCCGCAGATCATTTCCTATTTCGAACAGACCACCGGAAAAAAAGTCGAGATTGAGCGTTTGGCGTTCACTCTCTTTCCCAAGCCAACCATTCACATTATCGGCTTCGCGGTGAAGAGCCCGCCGCTCTTCCCGCCCAGCTACATTGTTAAGGTTCCCAGCGCTGATGCCATCCTCGATTTCCGAGCCTTGCTGCATCGTCAGGTGGTTATCAGGTCGTTGGTGTTGCAACAACCAGAAATTAACCTCATCTCGGACCCCGACGGCCCGTGGAATTTCGAAAATCCCAACACCAGCAACTCGAAAAACCTTTTCCCCCTGGCGACCATGGATAGCGTCGTCATCCATGGCGGACAATTGATCGCCTCAAATCTCCTGCCTTCCGATGCGCCGGGCCCGGTGTTCTTCGAAGCTCATAATATCGATAGCGAGATGTACCAGGTCGATCTCTCCGCGATCGTCGATCCCGCTTCGCCCGCATTGAACGGCCAAGGCACTTGGCGAGCCGCCCGCCTGCGGTTTGGCGTTGTAGAAACGTCCAACGTCACCGCCAAGTTCCGCCTTCAGTCGCGCCAAGTTTTTTTCACCGACATGAACGCCAATGCCTACGGGGGAAAAGCCACGGGTGACTTCTCCGTAAACCTTGCCAACAAAACTCCCAGCTTCCAAGCCGATGCCCGCCTGCACTCCATCGATATGGCGCACTTGCTCGCCGCCTTCCATGAAGTCCGTGGAAGACTGACTGGCACTCTGGAAGGCAATCTGAGAATGGCGGGACAAATCGAACACACTGCCAGCCCGCTCGCTCACATGCACGGAGCCGGTCATGTCAAGCTGACCAACGGCCAGGTTCCTCCGCTCATGCTCAACGCAAACTTGATGAAGCTGGCCCATTTCAACGATCTCGGCCCCGCTAAAGACAATCCCTCTTCCTTCTCCTCGATTTCCACCGACCTCGAACTCGAGAACCTTCGCGTCACCAGCAAAGCCATCGATATAGATGGCTACGGCGTCGATGTCGATGGCTCCGGCAGCGTCAGCGTGTCGGGTTCCGACGATCTCAATTATCAAGGTGTAGCCGCCATCACCACCAAGCAAGGTTTCTGGACCAACACCTTCGCCCGTTTCGCCGGCGCAAAATTGGTCGACGGTAAACTGACCTTCCCTTTCCGCATTGACGGCACCATCGAGCAACCGAAATTCTCCAGAGGTACCAAGGGCTAGTTCGGCCACGCCCGTGGCGCCGGCTTTCGTGCCAGGGTCTCAGGCCTTCGCCGAAACCCGTTCCAAGGTACAATTCTCCCATTCCCTTTCCGAGGCAGGAGATTCGCATGACCACTGAAGCCAACCAGAGAATGCAACGCCCGCTCGATGTCGTCGACCCGCAAATTGCCGACCTTTTGCGCGACGAAGCGCGCCGCCAGGCCACTGGCCTTGAACTCATTCCCTCAGAGAATCTCGTCTCCGAAGCTGTCCTCGAAGCCATGGGCTCGATCTTCACCAACAAATACGCCGAGGGTTATCCCGGCAAACGCTATTACGGCGGCTGCGAATATGCCGACAAAGTCGAACAGCTCGCCATCGATCGCGCCAAGGAACTTTTTGCCGCGGAGCACGCCAACGTGCAGGCACACTCCGGCACTTCCGCCAATGTTGCCGTCTACATGTCGGTCTTAAAGCCGGGCGACACCGTCCTCGGCATGGCCCTGGCGCACGGCGGCCACCTCACCCACGGCCATCCACTCAATTTCTCTGGCCGCATGTACAAGTTCACCGAATATCGCGTTCGCCAGGACACCGAGCAGATCGACTACGACGAAATCGAAAAGCTGGCCCACGAACACAAACCTAAAATGATCGTTGCCGGAGCCAGCGCCTATTCCCGCATCATCGATTTCGAACGTATCGCCAAAGTTGCCAAAGCGGTCGACGCTCTTTTCTTCGTAGACATGGCGCACATCGCCGGACTCGTGGCCGCCGGAGTTCATCCCAGCCCCATTCCCCATGCCGACATTGTGTCCACCACCACGCACAAAACCCTGCGCGGTCCGCGTGGCGGTCTGGTTCTTTGCAAATCCGCTTTCGCCAAGGAAATCGACAAACTCACTTTCCCCGGCACACAAGGTGGCCCGCTGGTTCACACCATCGCCGCCAAAGCAGTTTGCCTGAAAGAAGCCATGGAGCCTTCCTTCCGCGAATATCAGAAGCAAGTCGCCACCAACGCGAAAGCGCTCGCCACTTCCATCGCCAGTCACGGATTCCGGGTCGTCGCAGGTGGCACCGACAATCACGTTTTCCTGGTCGACGTTCATTCCCGCGGCGTCACCGGCAGCGATGCCGAAAAAGCTCTCGACCGCGCCGGCATCACCGTCAACAAAAACGCCATTCCCTTTGATCCGCTGCCTCCCATGAAAGCGGGAGGCATCCGGCTTGGCAGCCCATCGGTCACCACCCGCGGCATGAAAGAACCGGAAATGGCCCTCATCGGCAATTGGGTCACCGAAGTGCTTAGCCACATTGGCGACGCTACCGTCGAACAAAAAGTTCGCAAGCAGGTCGCCGATCTAGCCGCCCGCTTCCCAATTTACGAATCGCGTCTGCACGGCGCCGCGGCCCACGCACGCACTTAGCTCTTCTCAATTTTTTTGGATAATTAGGCCCCGGCATCGCATTCGAGAACCTGGAAAACCCGTCATTCCGAACGGAGTACTCGGAGTGAGGAATTCCTATTTCTTGGGTTTTCCAGCAAGGAGTCCAACCCGCCAAAAATGACCGCCGCGAAACACCTTCCAAACATCCTCGAATCCACCCACAACTACGAGCGCTGGGTCTCCCATCACATCCATCTCCTGCGCGCCGACCTCGAATTCAAACATCAATGCATGCGCCAGGACGCCTTCCAATTCCTCCGCGCCACTTTCTACCGCTGGACGCAACTCTGGCCCATCGTTTGCCCCGAACTTTCCCGCGCCACCCGCATCCTCGCTGTCGGCGATCTGCACGTCGATAATTTCGGCACCTGGCGCGACATCGAGGGCCGACTCATCTGGGGCGTCAATGATTTCGACGAAGCTTGGCCCGCCGCCTACACCGTCGATCTCGTCCGCTTGCTCACCAGCGCCTATCTCGCCATCGAGGAAGATCATCTTTCGCTGACCCGCAAAGAAGCCTGCGACGCCCTTGAAGAGGGCTATCGCGACTGCATCGCCAAGGGCGGCGGACCCTTCGTCTT
>DASXBH010000064.1:0-5530 GCA_036491775.1 Candidatus Acidiferrum sp. | reverse complement strand
TTTTTGGCCATGCGCTGTCTTGCGAATGCTTGCGTGCAGTGAAATGTGCCATTCAAAACGATGCTGACCACCGCATTGAACGCATTGGGAGAAAGTTTTTCCGTGCGCGCCATGAAATTTCCCGCAGCGTTGTTTACCAGGCTGTCGACTTCGCCGAAGTGGCTCTCCGCGGACGCGAAGGCACTCTCGACGGCGGCATAATCCCGCACATCGCACGTTGCATAGGCGGCGGCTCCCCCCTGACGGTGGATCTCGTCACAGGTTTCCCGCAAAGGCTCCTCACGTCGTCCAATCACGAACATGCGCGCGCCCAGATGCGCAAAGGAAATGGCCATGGCGCGGCCCAGGCCGGTGCCGCCTCCGGTCAGGAAAATGGAACGACCCTTCAACAAGTCGGGTTGAAACATGAACGCTCCTTTGCAGAATGCCAGGGAGATTGTAGCAGCGGAAAACTGCGATAAGGAGTAGGGGAAAACGAACGGCGAGATGGGGACCTGGGCCCACCTCGCCGCGGGCGCAGTAGCGATCAAAGAGCAACGCGCAAGTAAATCAGTAAGAATCGATGCCGTGTCCGGGGTTCAGGGAAGCACTTTCAGCAACGTTTCGACGGCATTCATCAGATCTTTCCAAGCACTCTCAACGTCGTCTTGAAAGTGGTCGAGTTGGTCGCTTTCCGCATCTTCTAACGCTGAAACGCGCCGCCTGAACTCCGCAAACTTCGTGCGCACATACTCCAATTCCCAGTAGTGCTGGAGCTTTACGTTTACCTTTTGCTTGGCGAAACGTCCCTTGAGCAAAGCGACCCTGGCGGCCAAATCCTCGACTTCACCGACAACACGATCCAAATACGCTTCCCTGCGTAACATCACTGCCTCACTCTCGATATGCGCTGGGGCGGACAGCACAACATTCACCGTTGAAGGGGTTATAGCAGCTGATGCACCAAAGTGAGGCAATCGTAAGCTATTGAAAAAGAGCGTATTGCCAAGATGTTTTACCGGAGTGCAAGCAAGGTTGTTGTGTGGGAAAGCGCAGTCACGAAAAATAATTCGAGGGAAATGACCCACTTTGGAACTGACAATAGCGGCGCCACCACGAGTTCGCTCAGGGCTCTGGTGTTGACAAATCTTGCGAATCGGCTGATTAATGCGGAACTTCGCATCAATATATTCGATGCTTCGGCAGTTCTCAGTTTGCCGGGCCTATCGTCGAGGGAATGAGTTGACCCCGGGCCTTGGCGTATTCTGCGATGTAAACGGCATTACCCGGAAATTCCTCGGTAAGAGCCTTCAAGAGCTTTTGAGCATTTTCATCTTGTTTTTCGCGGCGGCTGGAAAGTGCCAGCAGAATTTGCGCGAAGGGCTTCAGGTAGTGGCCATTGTCAGCAGTCTTCTGGACTTGATCCATGCCCAGTTTCTTATCGCCATGAATACCGCCGAACCACAACACCATTCGCGCGCCCGAGGAAAGCGAACCGATAACGTAGTTGGCCACGCCGAGTGCGACGTAGGCGTCATAGGCGTCGGGATGATCAGCAAGCAACATTTCGGCGTTGGCGTTGGCTTCTTTCAGGCGCTTCAACGCATCCACATGTTTTTTCAGCAGCATGCTATCCGCGTCGGATTCCATCCCTGCGACGAGGGTCAAGACGTAGAGCCCTTCAGGATCGCGCGGATGGACTTTCAAAAGCTGAAAGGCCTGAAGGCGCGCTTTGCCAGCGGATTCCTGGAAATTTTTGATGCGAACGGAATCGGGCGCGCCGGAGATGCCGCCAATGAAGCGTTTATCGTCGAGAAAATAATCGCTGGTTAAAACGTGTTGCAGATAGAACTCTTCGAAAAGGTAGCTCGCCGCCAGGCATACTCCGCCGAAGGGTTCGGTAGGATGCTGGCTGGTCCATTGCTGAAAGGTGGTGCGTGCCTCCAAGAATTTCTGTTCGTAGAGATCGCGAAAGCCAGCTTCTAATTGTGGATCTGAGGAAAATGCCGGAGAATTTGGCGTTATCGGAATGGGTACCGCGTTCTTGGATGGCTTCTTCTGCGCGCTGGCTGAAGCACAAAAAAAGCTGAATTGCAGCGCGATGAAGAGGATAGCTGTGAGCGAGCGAAACATGATCGATGGTCGTCTGGATGTTAGAACAGTCCGGGGACAAATCGCGGCTTGCCGGACATCGCCGCGCTGTACTGTGGGTTGGAAAAAAGAACCCGCTCCTCGGTGGCCAAGCGTTGCGACAATACCAAGGCGTGAGCCAATGATCCAGCGATGGCGGTGATCCAGGCGCAATGAATCAGCGGTAGCGCCAGCATTTCTACGAACACTGCGGCGTAATTCGGATGGCGTACGTAGCGAAAGGGCCCCGAAGTCACCACGCCCATGCCGGTGGAGTTCATGACTTGCACGTTCCAGTGCTCGCCAAGCGTGCGGATCACCCACCAACGCACCACGTTGGCTGCCAAAAAGACAGCAAACCAAAAAGCGGCAAAAACCGGGTAGAAGGGGCGACGCAGAAAAACAACTTCGACCGCGCAGCCAATCAAGACGCTGGTATGTAGCAGCACCATCCAACGAAAACGCGGATCCTCGACCTTCGAGGCGCCGTGGGCCACCATCTCGCGCTGATGCCGCCGCGAAATCTGCAACTCGTAAATCCGCAGCAGCGCCACGACCAGCAACAATCCGAGATACGCGATTACGTTTAATTCCATTGAAGCAGCAGAAACTCCGCACTAAAGCCTGGTCCAAAAGCTGCCGCCAGGGCGTGTTCGCCCGTTTTCAGTGGCCGCTTTTCCAGCCATTCCTGAAGAATGAACAGGATCGTGGCGCTGGACAGATTGCCGACATTGCTCAGAACATCCCAAGAGGGCTGGGTATCGCATTTACACAGGCCCAATTGTTGTTCGATGTTGCCAAGCAACCGCGCGCCGCCTGGATGCAATATCCAACCCTTTATGTCCGCTCGCGTTTTGCCCTGGCGCTCCAGAAAACCGTGTACCAACTCTTTGATTTTTGCGCCAATCATTTCCGGCACATCCTTGGACAACAAGATGTGGAACCCGGAATCGCGCAGATCGAAACCCATGGCGTTCAGCGAATCGGGGAAGGTGTAGGTTTCCGTAACAAGGATGCGTGGACCCGGTTTGGCTTGCCCGGTCACAATAACCGCAGCTGCGCCGTCACCAAACAGAATGGAGGAAATAAGGTTAGCCTGCGAAATGTCTTTGCGCTGAAAGGTAAGCGAGGGCAGTTCGACCGAGATGATCAGTACGTTAGCGTCCGGATGAGACACCAGAAAGTCAGCTGCCCGGGAAAGCGCCATGGCTCCGGCCGCGCATCCCAGTTCGGTGAACGGCATGCGCCGCACATTGGAACGAAATCCCATCAACTGAATCAGATGGGCATCGAGCGAGGGAATCATGAAGCCGGTACACGAGACGGTGATGATCAGGTCGATCTCATCGGTTCGCAAACCCGCCCGCGACAAGCACTTTTCGGAAGCCTCCCGCCCCAGCTTGATGGCATGCTCCATATACTCATTGTTCGTCTGCGACAGTGCACGGGGCTCGATTGTATAGTCGATGGGGAAAATGGAGTGCCGCTGATGCACGGCGGCGTTGTCGACAATCGACATCATGGCTTCGATGCGGCGTTCGGGAACTTCAAATACGCGCCCAAAGTAATACTTGACGTCTTCGCGGGTGATCAGGTGGGGAGGGACGGCAGTAGCAGTAGCGGCAATAGTTGCGTAGCGGGGATGACCGTTGCTTGAAACCGTATTTGTTTGACTCACATACACCGTCCGATGTTCATAATATACAAAGACCACACCAACACGTGCACGCGGGCCAGAAAAATGTGCAAACGTGTCCAGGAGCTTGGTGGCGCTTACTGTACAACAAGTAACGCTCCAGAGGAAACGCCAAGGACAACGATTTGGCTTGCTGACAGTAACTAATCAACGGGTCGGGAGAAACGAATGATCGAGCGAATAACCGGAACATCAGGCCGCATACTGTTGGGAGCCCTATTGTTAGTGCTAAATCTTTGGCCGGTATCCGCACAAGAAAAGGCTGATCCCCTACTGGTCCTAATCTCTATCGACGGGCTCCGACCTGATTATATTACCGCAGCCGATGCCCATGGAGCAAAGGTGCCTAATCTGCGCCGCTTTATGAAGGAAGGTACGTATGCCGATGGCGTAACCGGCGTCGTTCCCACGGTCACGTATCCCAGCCACACCACGCTGGTTACCGGCGTCTGGCCCGCCACGCACGGAATCTCTGCGAATACTACATTTGATCCGCTGCAGAAGAACTACCAAGGGTGGTACTGGTATGCGGAAGACATTCGCGTTCCAACGCTTTGGGACGCGGCAAGCAAGGCCGGACGCACTACCGCGAGTATCCAATGGCCGGTGACGGTCGGCGCGAAAATCACTTGGAATATTCCGGAGATTTGGCGAGCCGGCACTGCGGAAGACGCAAAGCTGATTCGAGTGTTGTCGACGCCGGGTTTGCTTGATGAGGCGCGCGCTCAAATCGGTGAGTACCGCGGCGGGATTGATACTTCGGTGCCGGCTGATGAAATGCGGGGCGCGTACGCTGACTGGATATTGGAGAAAAAACGTCCGGGGCTTCTGACGCTCCATTTAACGGCGTTGGATCATATTCAGCATGAGACTGGGCTTTTTAGCACTGAGGCGATTCAGGTGCTCGAGGCTCTCGACGCGGTCATAGGCAAAGTTCGCGAAGAGGCGGAGCATATCGCTCCTGGGCGAGCGTACGTAGCGGTCGTGTCGGACCACGGGTTTGCCAAATATGATCAGCAGCTGAATTTATTTCCGGCATTTATTGAGGCCAAGCTTATTACCCTTGACGATAAAGGAAGGATTACAGATTGGAAGGCCACGCCATGGGAGACGGGTGGATCGGCTGCAATTGTGTTGAAGGAACCGCAGGATCAGGCCACCCTCGGAATCGTGCGCGATCTGCTGAGGACTTTGGCTGCTGATCCGGCCAATGGCATTGACCGCGTTCTGGACCCGGATGAACTGCACAAGCGCGGCGGCTATCCTACCGGGTCTTTTTTCGTGAGCCTGAAACCAGGATGGCGGACTGGCGCGGCACTGACGGGCCCGGTGGTCGCGAAGATCAAGCCGGGCGGGACGCACGGAGAATTGCCGGATGTGCCTGATCTCCGCGCCGCGTTTTTCCTGGTCGGTCCCGGAGTGCCTACAGGCAAAGACCTGGGGCTGATTGATATGCGCGACATTGCTGTGACCTTGGCCAAGGAGGCCGGTCTCTCGTTGCCCAGTGCAGAAGGTAAGCCGCTGCTGCCCTAGAAGTTACGCGGGATTTCGGGCAACTCAGTCCACCATTCTGGGCATTTGCGCGTTCCCTAGTCGCGTCCTTTGTATTAACTTTTTTGTACGAACCGTTGCGAATTTCCGCTGCGTCACTGCATTCCTCCTTATATTTGATTTCACGAAGTAGGGCCCTCACTCAGATTCCTAAGGCATCCCACGGCTGATTGG
>DASXBH010000063.1:0-3322 GCA_036491775.1 Candidatus Acidiferrum sp. | reverse complement strand
GTCGATGGCTTCGGTGACGATGCCGAAGCCGTACGTGTCGCGGACTTTAGCGAGGATTTTTAGTCCGGCGAGGCCCAATCCCTGAAAACTGTAAGGCGAAGTGCGAGGCTTGTAGGCGCCACCGCGGAAGAGGCGAACGCCGGTAGGCTTGAGTTGGGCCGCAACGGCGAGGCATTGCTCTTCGGTTTCGACGGCGCAGGGGCCAGCAATCATAGCGAGATGACCGCCACCGACGAGGACGTCTCCGCTGGGGGTTGGAATGCGGACGACGGTGTCTTCCTGTTTGACGTCGCGGCTGACTAATTTGTAGGGCTTAGTGACCGGGATGCACTCGATAACGCCGGGCATAGATTCGAGGAAGCCGAGGTCAACGGCACCGTTGTTGCCGGTGATGCCGATAGCGGTGCGGCCAGAGCCGGGAATGGCGTGAGCCTTAAGGCCGAGCGATTCGATGCGTTCGCAAACTTCGCGAACTTGCTGCTCGGAAGCGTGAGATTGCATGACAACCAGCATGGTGTCCTCGATTGATGCGGAATGAATAGTTTACATGAAAACGGAAGGCGGGGCCGGGAGTGAGCGGAGAGATGATGGGAGCGGCGGTGTGGCCGAATCCCAGTTCAGGAAATAAACTGGCGGAAGTGCGCAACATCGCTTGCGTGCGAGGTTCGAACCGTATATACGATTTCAGGTAAGAGGGGCGAGATTGCCCACCGCGTGTCCTGGGGACAGTGAGGAGATGCGGTGGGCGTAGTTTTTGGTGGAGAGTTGGTGGAGGGTGCAGGCCTGAGGGCCTGAGCCTCCGGGGCGCACGCCACCGGGCGAGCGTGGGATACACATGGGCGGGGAATTACAATCGCGGAGTTTCTTTGGAGGTGAGGCGATGAGGCTTTGGGGAGTTCGCGGAATTGCGTTTGGTGCGGTGTGGTTGGGGCTGGCGGGGGCGTGTATGGCGCAGATGCCGGCGGGGAAATTGTTGGTGGTGAATAAGGACGACAGTGCGCTGGCGATCGTGGATGCGCGGACGATGGACAGCGTGAAGGTGGCGACGGGACCGGTGCCGCATGAAGTGGCGGCATCTGCGGATGGGAAGTACGCGGTGGTGACGAATTACGGGGCGCACCAGGATGGCACGACGATTTCGGCGATTGATTTGACGACGCGGAAAGAAACCCGCGTGGATCTGGGAGGATTGCGCGGGCCACATGGCGTGGTGTTTTTTAATGGCAAGGCGTGGTTCACGGTGGAGGGGAGTAAGAAGATTGCGCGCTACGATCCTACGACGAACAAGATTGATTGGACGCACGACATTGGGCAGGACCGTACACACATGCTGGTGATCTCGAAGGACGGGCATTCGATTTACACCTCGAATGTAAATTCGGATTCCGTGACGGTGGTGACGGCGAATATGGACGAATCGCAATGGACGAATACGGTGGTGAAAGTCGGGAAGGGACCGGAGGGAATTGACCTGTCACCGGACGGGATGGAAGTGTGGGCAGCGAATTCCGGAGATGGGACGGTGTCGATTATCGATACGGCGACGAAGAAGGTGAAGCAGACGGTGAATGTGGGGACTAAGCATTCGAACCGGTTGAAATTTACGCCGGACGGGAGGTTGGCGCTGATTTCGGATCTGGGGAGTGGAGATTTGGTGGTGATGGATGTGGCTTCGCGGAAGGAAGTGAAGCGGATAAATCTGGGGAAAAACGCGGAAGGGATCCAGGTGCTGCCAGATGGGTCGCGAGCGTTTGTGGCGGTGAGTGGAGACAACAAGGTGGTGCTGGTGGATTTGAAGACGTGCGCGGTGGCGCCGGCGGCGGTGCAGGGCAAGGACCCGGATGGGATGGCATGGGTGCCAGCGGACTAGGCTGGCTAAGTTTTCCCGCGAGCTTTTTCGCGGAGATCGAGGATCAGTCGATAAACGCCGTCGACGTCGTCGATATCGGCAAGCACCGGAACTGGGTCGAAGGAATATCGGTTCAAGCTGCGAGTGGCTTGGCGGCGTGACCCAAGAATGGGTAGCTTGGGACCGAGCCAAAGACTGCCATTCGCACTCCCATCTCTGGAAATTTCTGGAATAGACTCGAGGAATATGAAATTCGCCTTTCGTTTCCAGCCGTCTTGCAGCAAAAGCACCCGCCGATTGGTAACTGCATAATAAGTGCGCCGCTTCAGCCAGCCATCGAAGAAAAATCTGCCCCAAATCATATACTGTCCCATCACTACGAACGGTATGCCCCACAGAACAAGAAAGCCGGGAGCATGGTGTTGCGTGGGTTTCGATCCAAAATCCCAATAGCCCAACACACTTGCCTCCCAGAAAATGGCAAACCCGCCCCACAATAAACTGAACGGGATCATTGTCCAATCATCGGAATGAAAAATGACTCCGCGATTGGGCTGGCCGGCCCAGTAAACAGTTTCTCCTGATAAAAGTTCAGACTGAAAGTTTTGGGCGGCGCGGGGATCGATGATGGGCATTTTTCGGTTTTTGTGGAATTGAAACAATTCTTAGAGAAGATATGGCCATTGTCCACAGCGAACTGAAGCTGAGTTTCTCCAGCTAGAACACGACGCACATATGGCTATCCGAAAAGCACAAGCGGAAGCTCGATGATAGGGCGGCTCTAGAGCTGAACCTCGGAAAGTTTGGTGTCTTCAGGAAGTTGAGTTGGGCTTTCGAAATGGAGGCGATAGCCATCAGGGTCAGAGAGCATTGTGTCCCACATAGAGTTGCCTACTTGGGGTTCCGAGGCGGCGATGCCGCGAGTGCGGAATTCGCGGTAGAGAGAGATGGCGTCTTCGCACTGAAACCAGATGGATGTGCCTTCGCCCAACTTTTGAGTAGGGATGCGGCCGGGATTGTATTCCTGGAGCATGATGGCTGCGCCGCCTAGTTCAAGCCAGCACCAGCGAATTTTTCCGTCGACGGTCCATTGATTCTTGAGGGTGAAGCGGAGGCCTTCCGTGTAGAAGGCGAGGGAGCGGTCCATGATGGTGACCATGAAGAAGGGAACAACCTGCTTGACGTTTGGATTTGGAGGAGATGATCCAGACATTGGTGGCTCCTATTATCGAGCGGCAGGATGCCGCAAGAAGGGGCGTAGCACAAGGGCAGGATCAGAGAAAGTTGGTGGCAAAACGCCGAAGCGGCCACTGCACAAGGAGAAATTGGCACTGTGTTACAATTGAGGATTAAACCTTAGGGAAAATTTTGGTTGTGGGTTAGAAGGTTGGGTTGTATGCCGGAATTTCCACTTATCGAAAACACGACGTTTGACCCGGAAGACGAGTACCGGCCAGAGCCGGAGCCTGAGCC
>DASXBH010000062.1:0-12700 GCA_036491775.1 Candidatus Acidiferrum sp. | reverse complement strand
CACTTCTCAAGATGTGGAAGCTCGCTTCACTTATCTCGGCTCTACTGGGAATGAAGCGCGACTCGGTTCCGGCGAACTTCGCCGTCAGTTCGGCCTGAAGCTTCATGCCGAAGACGCTTGCAATCTCGTTTACGCCATGTGGCGCATCGAACCGGAATCCAGGTTGGTCGTCTCTATCAAATCGAACCCGGGCCAACACACCAGCGCCGAATGCGCCAATCGCGGCTACAAAAATATCAAGCCGGCGCACAGTTCTCCCGTGCCTTCACTTTCGGAAGGTCAGGCTCATTCTCTACATGCCGCAATGCAAGGTCAGGATTTAAAGGTCTACGTCGACGATCGTCTCGTCTGGCAAGGTTTGCTCAATACCGAAACAGCCGGTTTACAGGGCCCGGTCGGCATCCGCTCGGATAACGCACGCCTCGAATTACAACTCTTCGCGCCAATTGCAGCAAATTCACATCAGCACGGCAGCGTAACCGCGTGTCGTTCGGGCCCCCAAGAGTCTGAATGAGAATTCCCTACGGCAGCGGATCGAATACTACAATCGGTTGATACGTCCGCGGCACCACTGCTTCCGCAATCGCGATCAATTTATTCTGCTGGCTGAACACCCGCAACCTCGGCGGATGCCCGCTTTCCGGCTCCAGCTCCGTCGTCGCGCCCGGCGGCAATTCCACATGGCCCGCCTGAAGCTGCGACACCAAAATATTGAATTTCCCGCCGTGCCGCACTCGCTTTTCCAGCACCGGTAGCACGTTCGTCCGCGGCAAATTCGATAGCAAGCCTTCCAGCGGTATCATCCGGCTCTGAAATTTTCCTTCGCGCGCCGCCGCGCCCAACTCCTCAATCGTAATCGCCTGCTCCAGCGAAAATTCTCCCACTGCCGTCCGAGAAATCTCCGCCAGATGCGCGCCACATCCAATCTTCTGCCCCATGTCGTGCGCCAGCGATCGCACATACGTTCCCGACGAACACTCAATCGTAAATCGCGCAATCGCCCCTTCAATTTCCATCAGCCGGTACTCAAATATTTCGATCGCTGCCGGTTTCAGCTCTACCACCTGATTCTTCCGCGCCAGTTCATACGCCGGCCGCCCCTGCACCTTCTTCGCGGAAAATATCGGTGGCATCTGTTCGAACGGCCCAACCGACTCCGCCGCCAGCTTCAATATCTGTTCACGATCCAGCGTCGGCGCCGTGTCCGCTCCCTGCGCCACGCCCTCCGAGTCATACGTATTCGTCGCAAATCCAAAACGAAATCCCGCTGTGTACCGCTTCCGCCGCCCGGTATAAAATCGCACCAGCCGCGTCGCTTTTCCCAGTAGCAGCACCAGCACACCTGTAGCCAGTGGATCCAATGTCCCCAAGTGCCCGATCTGCCGGAAGCCCGCCAGATGCCGCACTGCGTCCACGATGTCGTGTGATGTTTTGCCTTGTGGCTTGTTGATGACCAAAGCGCCGTCAAACGGCGCGGGCTGTGGCTGGCGTGGCATGTCTCTCGCTGTTGCGGCCACCTTCAGGCGGCCTCCAAATCACTCTAGTGCCCAGCCATCTCTACAAATTCGTTTCAGGCTTAGGAGTCTTTTCCTTCATTTCCTTCAGCAGCTGCTCAATTCGCTCCACGTGCTCCTGCGACAAATCCAGCGTGAAGTGCAACTCCGGCAGCCTCCGCAACTGCAGCCGCTCAATTAATTCGTGCCGTATATATCCCGCCGCGTGTTCCAGCGCCTTCACCGCGTCGCTTTGCTCTTTGTTGGTCGCGTTCCGCACGCTCACAAACACTCGCGCATGCTTCATGTCCGGCTGCACCCGCACTTCGCTGACACTTACGCTGCCTTCCAGCCGCGGATCTTTCAATTCCCCGGCGAGCATCGCATTAATCTCGTGCGCGATTTCCTCGCCAACCCGTTCGTGACGATGATGGTCAGGACTCATGCCAATACTTTCTATTTGCCGTTCAACTCAGTTCAAACATTTACAGCAAGTCCATTGCGTGCGACACCAGCAACGGCCCCAGAATCTTGTACGCTTCTTCCAGCACTGTCTCCAGCGACTGCTCCACGTGGCTTCCCTTGTTCGACAGTGTCACCACTCCGATGATCGACCGCTGCCACGTCTCTTCGTATTCCAGTTCCGCTACTGCCACATTGAAATGCGCTCGCAGCCGCTCTTTCAAGCTGCGCAAAACCTGCCGCTTGTCTTTCAGTGAGTGAGCTTCGGCGATGTGCAACTCTAGCGTGAGCAAGCCGACTGGCATAGTCATTAACCCTCAGGCCAACACGCCTGAGCTACCACTAACTTACCTGCGGCTGGAAACAGTTCCCTGTGCGGCGGCTTCCGCGGCCGATAACTTGACGACCTGGAAGCATTCCAGAATGTCGCCTTCCTTCACGTCGTTGAAGTTGGCAATACCCAATCCGCACTCGAATCCGGCGCGCACTTCACTGGCATCGTCCTTGAAGCGCTTCAGCGAACTCAACTTCGACGTATAAATCATCGCGCCATCCCGTACCACCCGGATCTGCGAATCGCGCTTGATTACGCCGTCCAACACATAGCAGCCGGCCACCGTGCCGGATCCCTTGATGCGGAATGTATTGCGCACTTCCGCTCGGCCCAGGTAGTTCTCCTGCACCACTGGTTCCAGGAGCCCTTCCATGGCCTTTTTCAATTCGTCCGATACTTCGTAAATAATGTTGTGCGTGCGAATGTCAACTTTTTCCTGTTGTGCCAGGTCCGTCGCTTTGCGATCGGGACGTACTCCAAACGCGATGATGATTGCGCCCGAAGCCGATGCGAACAACACATCGTTTTCCGTCACTCCGCCCACGCCCGTGCTGATAATTTTCAGCTTTACCTGGTCCGTGGAAAGCTTCGGCAACATTTCGCCCAGCACTTCCGCGGAACCTTGCACGTCCGCCTTGATCACGATCGGCAGTTCCTTCACTTCCCCGGCCTTCAGTTGTTCGTGCAACTGATCCAGGGTGATTCTTCCGCCCGCGCTGGCCCGCATCGCTGCGTCGCGTTGCTTCGTTTGGCGATATTCCACCACGTGCCGCGCCTTCGCTTCGTCGGTCACCTGGAAGTGGTCGCCCGCTTCCGGTACACCTTGCAAGCCCAGCACTTCCACCGGTGTCGACGGCGGAGCAACCTTGATCGGCCGCCCGCGATCGTCAAACATCGCGCGCACTTTACCGAACACCGATCCCACGATGAAGAAGTCGCTGGTGTTCAGCGTGCCGTTCTGTACCAGAATCGTAGCCACCGGCCCGCGTCCCTTGTCGATTCGCGACTCCAGCACCGTTCCCGCCGCCGGCGCATCCGGGTTCGCTTTCAACTCCCGCAAATCTGCCACCAGCAGAATAATTTCCAGCAACTTATCCAGATTCTTTTTCTGTTTCGCCGATACTTCCACAAATTCCGTGTCGCCGCCCCATTCCGCGGGCATCAGTCCGACTTCCGATAGCTGTCGCTTCACCCGTTCTGGCTGCGCTTCCGGCTTGTCCACCTTATTGATCGCCACGATAATCGGCACGTTCGCCGCTTTCGCGTGGTCCACCGCTTCTCGCGTCTGCGGCATCACGCCGTCGTCGGCCGCAACCACCAGCACCACAATGTCCGTAACCTTTGCGCCTCGCGCCCGCATCCGCGTAAACGCTTCGTGACCCGGCGTATCCACGAACACCACGCTGCGGTCATCATTCACCTGCACCTTATAAGCGCCGATGTGCTGCGTGATCCCGCCAGCTTCGCCGCCCGCTACGTCTGCCGCGCGAATCGCGTCCAGCAAACTCGTTTTGCCGTGATCGACGTGGCCCATCACCGTAACCACCGGCGGCCGTGGCTTCAGATTTTCCTTGGTTTCTTCCTTCGCAACTTCCAGCACCATTTCTTCTTCAAACGACACCACGCTGACCACGCCGTTAAACGACTGTGCAAGGTCTGTCGCTGTCTGTACATCCAGTGCCTGGTTGATGCTCGCGAATACCCCGCGATCCAGAAGATTCTTCAGTAAGTCCTTGGCGCGAATATCCAGCTTTTCCGCCAACTCGCGGATCGTGATGCCTTCCGTCAACGTCACTTCCCGTGGCACCCGCGGTTCGGGCGGCGCCACCGCAACCGCTACTCCTCGGCCACCGGCACCTTGCCGTTGCCGCGTCGGATGCAGCTTGCGTTCACCTTCCATCTCCCGCTTGTCGGCCATCGGCCGCTGACGTTGCTGTGGCTTGCGCGTATAAAGTGGCTTGCCCGGCTCCGCCTTTGGCGGCATTTTGTCCGGCAATGGCGGCAACATTCCGGGACGTCCCGGCATGCGTGGACCCGGGCGCGTGCCCGTTGGCACCGCTCCCGGTCTTTGTCCAAATGCTGGTCGATTCGGTGCGCCTGATCCTCCCGGTCCACCCGGACCTCCGGATCCAGATCGCTGTGTAAACGGCCGTCCACCTTGCCCGCCAGAATGTTGCGGGCGCATCGGCTGTCCTGGCCGCGGTCCGCTGGGACGTTGCTGTCCACCGCCGCTGCCCGGCACCGTTCCCGGCACAGGCCCGCGGTTGCCACCCGTTGGCATTGGACGCAAAGGTGTTTGTGGACGCGGCGCACCCGGTGCTGCCGCTGCTGGCCGCGCTGCCCCGGGCTGTCCGGGTTGCGCTGGACGCTGCGGTGGACGGGCTCCCGGTTGTCCCGGTGTAGTCGGCCGTGCCCCAGGTTGTTGTCCGCCAGGTGTACCCGGCCGCGATGGTTGCGTTGGTGCAGGCCGCTGCGCAGGGGCCGTCGGCGTCGTACCTGGAGCAGAAGTCGTTGGAGCCGCAGGTCGCGCAGGTGCTGCCGCCGGTGTTGATGCTGGAGCAGGTGCTGCAGGTCGCGCTGCAGGCGCAGACACAGGGGCAGCAGGTGCCGGCGTCGCGCTCGGTCCTGGCGCCGCAGGCGCAACTGGTCTCGCTGCAGGCGGTGCAGCCGCAGGCGCCGGTGCTACCGCAGGCGCCGCAACAGCAGGCGCAGGTGCCGCAGGTTTTGGTACAGCAACGGGCGGTGCAGCCGGTGCCACTGCGGGTGCAGCAGCAACTGGTGCGGGCGCAGGTGTTGCAGGTATTGGTGCGGGTGCTGGAGCTGGCACGGGCGCCGCCCTTCGTGCAGCTTTAGCCGCTGCGTCTCGTGCATCACGTTCTGCCTGCGCCGCCGCTTCCGCGGCCGTTTCAGCATCCGCAACGCCCTTCAGATGGTGTCGAACCTTCTCTGCCACGTCGGCAGGGATGGAGCTCGAATGTGTTTTCTTTTCGGTTACGCCATAACCCGGCAGCAGGTCAATAATAGCCTTGGCTTTGACCTCTAGCTCTCGCGCGAGTTCATTAATGCGGACTTGGGACGTGTCACTCATGCTTCGTTAAGAACTTTTCTCTTCCTGCTGCTCCGCCGGTTTATCCGGTGATTCAGCTGCCGCCGAGTGATCCTCCGCGGCGCGGTCGTGATTAGATGTCTCTGATTCCGTTTCCGGCGCAGTTTCCGCCGTCTCTTCTGCCGCGGCATCCTTCGTCTCGCTCGCTTCGCCGGCTTCCGGCTCCGTGCCTTCCGCAGCCGTTTCCTCGCCAGCCGTCGCCGCGTCCTTCGCTTCGCCGGTCTCGTCGCCTTCGGTGCCCTCGGCTGCAGCTTCCTGTTCCGTAGCACCTTCCGCCGTCGCCGCCTCTCCGCCTTCATAGAAGCGATTCACGGCCTGGTAAATCTTGTCCACCATCTTTTCGCCAATGCCCGGAATTTCCATCAACTGTTCCGGCGTCATCGCGGCCAGCTGCTCTAAATTCGTAATCCCCGCAGCTTCCATTTTCTCGATCATCTTCGGTCCCACGCCTGCCAACGCACTCAGCGGCGTAGTTGGCGCGGTCAATCGCGTCATCTCTGCTTCAATTTCGCGGCGCTTCTCTTCTTCGCTCTTGATATCAATGTCCCAGGTAATCAGCTTGCTCGCCAGCCGTACGTTCTGCCCTTTTTTGCCAATCGCCAGCGATAGCTGCGAATCTTCCACAATCACTTCCAGCTTCTTATTCTCTGGATCCGTGATTTGTACTCGCGTCACCTTTGCCGGGCTCAACGCTTTTTGCGCAAACGCCACCGTCTCTTCGCTGAACGGAATAATGTCAATCTTCTCTCCGCGCAATTCGCGTATGATCGACTGCACACGCATACCCTTCATTCCCACGCATGCGCCCACCGGATCAACATCCTTGTCGCGGCTCGCCACCGCTACCTTGGTCCGTTCTCCCGCTTCACGCGCCGCCGCTCGAATCTGTACTGTGCCGTCGTAAATCTCCGGCACTTCCATCTCAAACAGCCGCTGCACCAGCGACGCATCCGCCCGCGATACAATCACTTGCGGACCCTTCGCCGCACGATCCACTGCCTTAATCACTACCCGCAGCCGTTCCCCAATGTTGTACGTCTCCAGCTTCGATTGTTCCCGCTTCGGCAAACGCGCTTCCGTGCGGCCCATATCCACAATCAGGTCCGGCCCCTCGGCGCGCTTCACAATCACCGTCACCAGTTCCCCGGCGCGGTTGTGATACTCATTGAAAATCGTGTCCCGCTCCGCTTCGCGCACCTTCTGCAGAATCACTTGTTTCGCCGTTTGCGCGGCAATGCGTCCCAACACATCCGTGGGCTTGTTCGTCGTGATTTCTGTGCCCAGTTCCGCGCTTGGATTCTTCTTCCGCGCATCCGCCAGGCTGATTTCGCGTTTCGGGTCGGCTACCTCTTCCACCACCGTCAGCACCGAAAACACATCCACTTGCCCGGTATCCGAATTGAACTTCCCGCGCAGGTCCTCGTCCGTCTTGTAATATTTCCGCGCCGCAACGACCATGGCGTCTTCGATGGCAGAAATCACCACCTCCGGTTCAATGTGCTTCTCCCGGCTCAACATTTCGATTTGTTGATAAAGCAGGTTCGCCATTTTCTCTTCCTAAAACTCCACCACCAGGTTCGCTTTGCGGATCATCCCCAACGGAATCTCCACGATCCTGGCGTCCTTGCTCTTTAACTCCATGCGAACTTTTCCGTCCGCGAAACCTTTCAACCGTCCTTCAAAATACTTCAAATCTTCTACCGGCTCATCCGTCCAGACTTTTGCCGCTCGCCCCGTAAACCGCTCAAAATCAAATTGCGTCTTCAGCGCTCGATCCATTCCGGGCGAACTGATTTCCAAAACATATCCCGGACCAGGTATGAGTTCCTCCACATCGAGGATGACACTCAACTGCTGGCTCACCCGCTCGCAATCCGCGTGGCTGATCTTCGGATATGGGTCAAAGACCTCGGTCCCATCCGCCGACTTTATCTTGGCCGGGATCCGGTCGATGTACACCCGGAGAAACCGCTGCTTGCCGATCTTCCACTCGACATCCACGACTTCCAAACCTTCCGAACGCGCAACCCGTTCGGCCGCGTCGCGGATCTTTTCCAAATTCACGCGAAGACTCCCCGGCCTAAGCCGGTTTTGTGCTCCTTGCTACCGGCGGCAACAAAAAAGTGGGCTTGCGCCCACTTCAAGGTGCGACCCGTTTCAGAGCGAAAATAGAGTATATTCCCGCAGCACGGTAAAAGCAAGGCAAGGGGTCACGCCCCTCGCAGCCCCCGCTTCCCTTTCAATTTATGAGCTTTAGGCCACTCACTTCGATGCCGCACCACCCCTTGACGCCAGTTTCTCCACCTCCTCCCGCAAAGATCTGATATTTCTGTTATTTATCGCCCTGCTATCTTGACCTCCTCCGCCCTCCTGAGTAGTCTGCCTGTAGCGCCCTCGAAAAGAGTTGCGTATGTCGGCCACCAGGCTTCTTCAATCGCTTCCGCTCCGCCTTTCGTGCGCCATCGTCGCGCCTTTCCTCTTCGCCGTCGCTTCCTCGTCCCAAACCGCCAAGCCCACCACCATCTCCGCACACAATTCCGTTAAGCTGCAGGCCGAACCCGTCCTCGTCAAAGTTCGCGTCCTCGACGCGAGTGGCTTGCCCCTCGACAATCCCGCCGAAGCTCGCCTCTTCTCAGACTCCAATTCCCGCATTCTCACCGCCAGCACCCAGGAAGCTTCCATAGCCGATCTTAAAAATGTTATTCCCGGCGATTACGAGCTCGAAGTGACCTCCATCGGCTACAAGAAAACCACTCAACATCTCCATGTCTTTAATGCCGGCCAGGATTTCTCCGTCTTCGTCTACTTGCAGCCCGATTCCGGACATTTACAGATGCAGATCAACGACACATCCGCCAAATCTGTCGTCTCCCTCAAACCCGAGTTGCAACGAGACATCAACAAGGGCCTCGAATACTCCCAGAAAAAACAATACGAAAAAGCTCTTCGCGAATTCTCCAGAGCCACTCATCACGCGCCTTCCAATCCCAATCTTTGGTATTTGCAGGGTACCGCCGAAGTTGGTCTGCGTCGTCCCGACGACGCTCGCAAAGATTTTCTCCTCGCTCTTTCTTTCGATCCCGGCCACGAAAAATCCCTGCTCGCCTTAGCCGAACTTCAATTGCAAGATGACGAGATTCCCGCCGCCATCGCCTCGCTCGAGCGTGCCTACCACGCCAATGGGGGAGGCTGGCGCACTCAATTCCTCATGGCTACCGCATATACTCGCGCGAATCGTTTGCCCGAAGCCGAACTTCATGCCTTACACGCCGTTGATTTCGCCGCTCGCAACGCCGCTCCCGCCATGTTGCTCCTCGCCGAGATCCAACTTCGTGAAGGCAAAAAAATCGAAGCGCAGCAGACCTTCGATCGCATCTCCGCGCGGTTTCCCGGTTCGCCCTCGGCAGAAGAAGCAAAATTCCGCGGCGCCAGGTTGCAATCTGAATCTCCGGATCTCGTTGCCAGCCTCGGCGATCTCCCTCTTCCATCTCTCTTAGACGTCACCGCGCCTGCCGATTCCGACTCGCCTTGGGCTCCCCCCGACGTCGACAGCATGGAATATCCCATCGCCAGCGATGTCACCTGCAAGTCCGACGAAGTCCTTGACCTCGCTCAGGACCGTCTCAACTCTCAATTACTCAACTTCGAAAAATTCACCGCCACCGAACACGTTGTCCATCAGGAAATCGAACGCTCCGGCCTGCCCCAACCTCCCAAGGAAAAACAGTTTTCTTACATCGTCTTCGTCTATCCCTACGCTGGCAATTCTCTCTACCTCGAAGAAAACCGCGATGGCGGCTCCAGCTACTCCGCTTTCCCAACTCCCATGATCACCACTGGCATCAACAGTCTCGGCGTCGCTCTGCTCCAACCCGCCAATCGCGAGGGTTTCAACTACCAATGCGAAGGCCTCACCAATCTTCGCGGCCAAGCCGCCTGGCAGATTCGCTTCGAGGAGAAAAAGGACTCCACTGCCAGCATTCGCCGCTGGCGCAACAACAAAGCCACTTACAACATCCGCGTCAAAGGCCGCGTCTGGATTACCTCCACCAGCTACGACATGCTACGCATCGAAACCGATCTTCTCGAGCCCGTGCGTCCGCTTTCCCTTACTCGCGATCATTTGCAGGTCAACTATGGGCCGGTCAGCTTTCAAGACGGAAAGCAGTCCCTCTGGTTGCCTTGGAGCGCCGATATGTACATGGAGTATCACCACAAGCGCTTCCATCATAGCCACACCCTCACCGACTACCTCCTCTTCGGTGTTGACGAGACTCAGAAAGTCAGTGCTCCTAAAATACCCCCGCCTCCTGCTGATCAGCTTCAGTAAGGTCCACTTGGCCGCGACACAACATCCTTCTTGACCTGTGACCCCACCCTCAGTACCCTTCCATCTCAAGCGAGTGGCAGAAGGCCTCTCATGTTTCTTCTGATTCTCCGCCATACCCCAGGCCTACGTACCCTTACGATTTTCTTATCCGCCGCGCTCTGCGCCTTTTCCGCTCTCGCTCAAAAAAACCCTCCACGCGGCCAAGGTCCGGCCAGCTCCTTACCAAGCTCCGCCACGTTGCGCGTCACCGTTCGCGACCATATGGGTGGACCTCTTGATAGCCCCGCCATCGTCAATCTAGCCAGTTCAAGTGGCAGACACGATTCACAACCCACCCGGGACGGTTCCGTCGCCAGTTTCCAGGCAGTTGCTCCGGGTGAATACGACCTCGAAGTTCATTGTCTTGGTTATAAGACCGCCACCGACCGTATCAGCGTCTCCTCGATGGGCACAGACTTCACTGTTTATGTTTACCTCGAGCCCGAATCAGGTGCGCCCTCGGCTCGCCCCGCTTCCGGCGTTGCCATGACCCCCAAATTGCGCGCCGAAATCGACAAAGGCCTCGACGCCCTCCGCAAAAAGCAATTTGACGTCGCCAAAACTCATTTCACTAAAGCTTCCCAGTTGGCTCCAGGACTTCCCGACATCTTTTATCTGCTCGGCACTTCGGAATTGGGTTTGGAACATCGCGACCTCGCCCGCCAAAGCTTTGAAAAGGCGCTTTCCATCGATCCTTCTCACGAAAAGACCCTACTCGCTCTCGGCGAGCTCCAACTTCGCGCGGGTGAAACCCAACCCGCCATCGTCACTCTTGAGAAGGCCTACGCCGCGAACGGCGCTGACTGGCGCACTCACCTTTTACTCGCCGCCGCATATTCCAAGGCCAGTCAGTTTCCTCAAGCTGAGGCTCACGCCACTCGCGCCGTGGCTCTGGCTCAAGACAAAGGTGCCTCAGCCACTCTCTTACTCGGTGAAACCCAATATGCCCAGGGCAAATTCACCGATGCTTCCCTCACTTGGGAGCAACTCATTGCACGCTTTCCTAACGACCCGCTCGTTCCCGCCGCTCGCCAAAGACTCGAGCAAACCTCAGCCAGGACGATTTCCCCCACCGAAGTTTCGTTTGCTCCCCCTGCCGCCCAGCCCGCTCTTTCTCTTCTGCCCGTCACCGAAATTCCCTGGGCTCCTCTCGATATTGACGAAAAGGAATATCCCGTCGCTCCCCATGTCTCCTGCAATCTCGACGATGTTCTTTCCCGCGCCACCCACCGTGTTCATTCTCAATTGCAAAATTTCGAAAAGTTTACTGCCACCGAGCATATCGAACATCAAAACGTCGACGGCTACGGCCGCCCCGGCCCCACACGTTCCCGCGATTTTTCCTACATTGTCTTCATCCATTCCTTTGCCGACAATTCCTTGTATCTGGAAGAGAGCCGCAATGGCAGTACCGCCGTCGACTCTTTTCCCACCTCACTCGCTACCACTGGCCTCAACAGCTTGGGCGTCTCCGTCCTCCAACCCGCCTATCGCAACTCCTTCAACTACCAATGTCAGGGCCTCGCCAATATCCGCGGACAAGATGCTTGGCAAGTCCGCTTCCAGGAAAAAGATAACACCACCGCCGGCATTCGCATCTGGCAGCGCAACGGCACCTACTACAATATTCATCTCAAGGGTCGCATCTGGCTCTCCGCCGCCACCTTCGATGTTTTACGTGTTGAGACCGACCTCACTGCTCCTCAACGCAAACTCGAACTTACTCGCGATCACCTTCTCGTCGACTACGGCCCGGTCACCTTCTCCTCCACCAATTCTCGCCTCTGGCTCCCCTGGAGCGCCGAAATGTTTATGGAACTGCATGGCAAGCGCTACCATCACAAACATTTTCTGACCGATTACATGCTCTTCGCCGTTGATACCTCCAACAAAATCGCTAGGCCCGCCGACACTCACCCCGTAACCACTCAAGATTCGCCCTGATCTGAACTCGCGTCTCGCATCGGTCATCCCCAAAACAAAAAAGGCCCGAGCTTTCGCCCAGGCCCTTCTTCACTTCCTTGATCTCAACTCTACTGTTGTGGTTTCGCCGCTGGCGGAGTTGTCGGCTTCGGTGTTGGCGCGGCCTTCGCTGGCGCGGTCGTTCCGCCAGCCTTTACAGGATAGGCTTGATCGTAGAGCTTGATCACTTCCTGCGTCAGGTCGATATTATTCGAAGCATACAAAATCGGCGAGTTCTGCGCCGATGAATCGAACACCGCCACGTATCCGTTCTCCCGCGCGTAACGGTCCAGCACATCCATCATCTTCCGCCCGATGCGGTCCACCACGTCGGCTTGCGCCGCGTTCACGTCTTCTTGCAATTCGTTGTTCTTCCGCTCCAGCTGCGCCGCCAGCCGCTGCCCCTGCGCCTGCAAACGCTGCTTCTCTTCATCGCTCAGCGTGGTTTGCCCGGCGCTCAATCGCTGCCGCACATCGTTCACTTGCTTGTTCAACGTCTCCAGCTCGTTCTGCCGCGATTGAAATTGCGACTGCAATTCTCCCGAAGCTTGCTTTCCTTCTCCCGTCGCCACAATCGCTTGCCGCACATTGATCACGCCCACCTTGCCGCTGCTCGCGGATCCCGGCGCCGTACCTTGGGCCCGAACAGCCACCGTCCCGAGCAGGCATGCCATGCCCAGCGTAGCCGTGCGAATCATGTTTCTCGAATTCACAGTTTTCTCCTTGTAGTTCTTCGGGCTTGCCCTTTTCGGCGCACACGCCCCTCGAAGGACTACCCATATCTGAACATCACCGCATTGCGGTCAAATTTTTTGGTGATCCCGGTTGAACGAGGACAACCACGTTGTCGACTATTCCTTCAGGACGCCCTTTGCTTCGCTCAGCAAGTAAGGCCCCCGGCGCCTTTTTACCTGCCGCACAAAGCATTCAGTATAGCTGACTCGCAGAGCGCGCTGCAATCACGCTTTATGCGC
>DASXBH010000061.1:0-5303 GCA_036491775.1 Candidatus Acidiferrum sp. | reverse complement strand
ACTTTATATTTCTTCATCAGGCGAACGGCCTTGGGATCGACTAGGGTGAAATCGGCGCGAGGAAGAATTACCGGCATGGCGCCGAGCAGCTTTTCATACACCACGCTGGACTGCGCAAAATAGGCAATTTCGGCGGGGCCGCCAAAGTAGGCCGCAGTTGGCAGCAGATAATCCTGCACGACGGGACGCAACAGCGCATTCGGGCTGAAGTGCTCCGGCTCAGTGTCTACGCGCTTCAACCATTGAGCGCGCGGTCCAGTTTCACCCGCCGAGGCGAATTCTCCGTTGGTAGCATTGACTACGTGCCGCTGTCCATCACGCAAAGTGAAGAGCAACGTACTGCGCGCACCAACCTTTACCTGAGTTTCATATCCGGCGCGTTGCAAGTCTTTGCCACGCTGAAGCAGCGCTGCTTCCAGAGCGTCGCGCTGCGCTAGGGCCTGACACATAATGGGTGCCGCGATAGCGTGCAATTTGGGATCGAGCGGATCCAGCAGAATCAATCCTTGATCAGCAAACACCTTGGCGAACATCTTGGCGAAGGCGCTGCCGTAGGTTTCGTCGGGTTTGTAACTCTGGCGCAGAATCTCGGCGGTCTCAGCGCCGAAGGGGCCAGCCAAGGTAGCGCCCGCCTCGTGCAACACTTCATCGATTTCTCGCCCCAGCTTGATTTTTCCAACTGGCACGGGCTGTTCTTCGAGTTTGGAAAGTTCCAAGCGCTGCAGGTTGCCGTCGGAGAACCAAGTAGTGTGGCGCACCTCATCGAGGTCGTGATCTTCGGTGGCCATCCAAAATACCGGAACTGCCGCTATGCCATCGTTCGAGAGTTCCTTGGCGGCTTGAATCGCGGTGAGCGCCTTGTAGAACGCGTAACTCGGGCCGCCGAGAAGTCCCACCTGCTGCCCGCTGACTATCGCGACGGCTCCTTCTTCCAATCGCCGCAAATTCTTTTCGGTCTCCGCGCCGCAGCCAAAGGAAGCATTTTGTTCGCGAAGAATCTGCGCGACGGTGCGACGGCGCTGGTCGGGAAATTTCAGATTGCGGGCGTAACTGGCGACGGATTGGAGATCGGGAGGGTGCGCGTAAAAGGAAGAGAGCTTAGAAAAATCCTCAACGTAATCACGGACTAGCCTCGACGTGTGTGGGACTTGATGGGGCGGATAAGCGCGACAGTCCATGAAGCCTTAGATGATAGACGCAGATAAAAGTGACGGCAAACGACAGAAGATTAGACGCGCGCGGCCGCCGGATGTAACTCGGCAATGATGGCCGCCAATTGCTGTTTTTTCTCGTCTTTTACTGGCAAAAGTGGCAGACGCGGCACCCCGCCATGATAGCCGCGCAACTGCATCGCGTGTTTTAGGCCGGCGATACCGTGCTCCGACACGATGCGTTTCGACGCGTTTACCAGCACATGCTGCAGGGCGCGAGCCTCGGCGTGGCGGTTTTGCTGGAACAGTTCGTAAAGCTCTACACACTTCTCAGGAAGCGCGCAAGCGAGCGCCAGTATTGCGCCCCGGGCTCCCATCGCCAGCGCTGGGTACACCACTGCGGCCCCACCAGTCAGCACATAGAAGTCGTGAGGCGCGGTGGAAACCACTTCACCAATCCGCTGGATGCTACCGGAGCTATCCTTGATGCCCACAATATTCGGGTGGGCTGCGAGCGCGACAATTTCCGGCGTTTCCAGGGTGACGCCGGTAAAAATCGGAACGGAATAAAGAAGGACTGGAATGGGCGAGGCATCCGCGACGGCGCGGTAGTGCTGGATGTAGCTCTCGGCCTTGTACGCGGGCTTGTAGTAATACGGCGTCTTCACAAGAGCGACTTGGAAGCCCAATGCGGCGGCACGCTTGGTGCGCACAATAGTCTCGGCGGTAGACTCGACTCCGGTTCCAGCAATCAGTATTTTTTCAGGCGCGGCGGCTTCTTTTACAGCGGCCAAGACGCTCTCGCCTTCATCGCGGCTAAGCATCACCGATTCGCCGGTAGAGCCCAGAGCAACGTAACCAGCCAAGCCGATTTGATTGTAAAGGCGAATGTTTTCTTTCACGCCTCGCAATGAGACGCTGCCGTCGGCTTCAAACGGCGTGACTAACGCAGGAAAAATTCCGGCAATGTTCATCTGCTAATCTCCCGATTTCGTGTTGCCCGAGGCGGCGACGCGGTTTTGATGCAGGTCCTGCAGGCAATTCACTTCGCGTTCCATCTCGATCAGCGCATGAATTCCGCGGACGGCGGCGTGTGCCGCAGAGAGCGTAGTGATGCACGGAATGTTGTAACGAATAGCGGCACGTCGAATCGATTTTTCGTCGTAGAACGATTCGCGACCTAAGGGAGTGTTGATGACCAGATTGATCTTCCCGGTTTTGACCAGGTCGACGATGTTAGGCCGGCCTTCGTTTACTTTGAAGACCGCCTCGCACGGCACGCCAGCCGCGCGCAGCGCCGCAGCGGTGCCGCGCGTGCCGACAATTTTGAAGCCCATGGAGGTGAGTTCGCTGCCGATCTGCCCCAAGTGACGCTTGTCGCGATCGTTCACGCTGATGAACACGGTTCCGCTTTGCGGCAATTTTTGACCGGCGGCGAGTTGCGCTTTCGCGAACGCTTGCCCATAAGAGGTCGAAATGCCCATAACCTCGCCGGTTGAGCGCATTTCCGGACCGAGGATGGTATCTACGCCGCGGAATTTGTTGAACGGGAAGACGGGAGACTTCACGGAGTAAAAATCATGCACGGCTATTTCGGCTACGCCATTGTGATAGACCAGAGGCAGCTTCATGTCGGAGAGACGGCGCCCGACCATCAAGCGCGCTGCAACCTTTGCAAGAGGCACGCCGGTCGCTTTGCTGACGAATGGGACGGTGCGCGAGGCGCGAGGATTCACTTCGAGAACGTACACGGTGTCCCGCTGGATGGCGTATTGCACGTTCATCAGCCCGACGACTTTTAACGCCAGCGCGAGCTTCTTGGTGTACTCGCGAATCGTATTCAGAATGGTAGGCGACAAGCTGACCGGGGGCAGCACGCAGGAAGAATCACCGGAATGCACGCCGGCTTCCTCGATGTGCTCCATGATCCCGCCGATAACCACGTCGGTGCCGTCGGCCAGCGCGTCGACATCCACTTCCGTGGCCTCTTCCAGGAACTGATCGATCAGCACCGGGCGCGCCGGGCCCATCAGCGCGGCCTGCGCCACATATTCTTGAACGGTGTTTACGTCGTAGGCGATGACCATGGCGCGACCGCCGAGTACGTAACTGGGTCGCACCAACACAGGTAATCCAATTTCGCCGGCTACGCGGGCGGCTTCTTCAGGAACCAGTGCCGTACCGTTGCGCGGCTGCGGAATACGCAATTCCTCGAGCAACCGGCCAAATCTGCGGCGATCTTCGGCAAGGTCGATTGATTCCGGCGCCGTGCCTACGATTGGCACACCGTTGCGCTTCAATTCCAGCGCCAGGTTTAGAGGCGTCTGTCCTCCAAACTGCACAATCACACCGCTAGGCTTTTCCTTTTCCACGATGGCCAGTACGTCTTCCAGCGTGAGTGGCTCGAAGTACAGGCGATCTGAAGTGTCGTAATCGGTTGAAACCGTTTCCGGGTTGCAATTCACCATGATCGATTCGAAACCATCGGCGCGCAGCGCAAACGACGCGTGGCAACAGCAATAATCGAATTCGATGCCTTGCCCGATGCGGTTGGGGCCGCTGCCGAGAATCATGATTTTCTGCTTTTGCGTCGGTTCGGATTCGTCTTCTTCTTCGTACGTGGAATACATGTACGGAGTAAACGATTCGAACTCTGCGGCGCAGGTATCGACGCGCTTAAACACCGGGGAAACGCCATAGCGGGCGCGTTGCAGGCGAACTACTGCCGGAGTGGTCTTCCAGATTTGCGCCAGGTGCTCGTCGCTAGTGCCAACTCGTTTCACCTCGCGCAGCAGATCCTTTGAGGCGGTTTCCACGGTTACGGAAGCGGCGCGGCGATTGGCCTGGACGATCTCTTCAATCTGGTGGATGAACCACGGATCAATTTTCGTCAGGTCGCAAATTTCGGCGGCGGGTAGCCCGCGTTCTGCTGCGGTCAGGATCCAGTGAATACGATTGGGGCGCGGCGTGGAAAGCTTCTCGCGTAGCAGTGAATCCGGCGCATCGGCAGGCGCGCGCCAGGGAGTGCTGGGCTCCAGCGAGCGAATTCCCTTTTGCAGCGCTTCTTTAAAAGTGCGTCCGATGGACATCACTTCGCCCACGGATTTCATTTGCGTCCCGAGAGTGCTGTCGGCTCCTGGGAACTTTTCAAATTGCCACTTGGGAATTTTCACTACGACATAGTCGATGGTCGGCTCGAAACACGCCGGTGTCATTTTCGTGATGTCATTGGGAATCTCGTCGAGCGTCATGCCCACCGCAAGGCGGGCCGCAATTTTCGCGATTGGGAAGCCGGTGGCCTTGCTGGCCAGCGCCGAGCTGCGCGAAACGCGCGGGTTCATCTCGATCACCGTCATGCGGCCGTTTTCCGGATTCACGGCAAACTGCACGTTGGAGCCGCCGGTTTCCACGCCTACTTCGCGAATGATGGTCGCAGCGGCGTCGCGCATGCGTTGATATTCTTTGTCGGTGAGGGTTTGCGCTGGCGCCACGGTAATCGAGTCGCCGGTGTGCACGCCCATGGGATCGAAATTCTCAATGGTGCAAATCACCACGAAGTTGTCCCGGAAGTCGCGCATCACTTCCAGCTCGTATTCTTTCCAGCCGAGAACGGACTCTTCGACCAGCGCTTCATGCACCGGGCTCATGTCCAAGGCGTGGGCAATCGCGTCCGCAAATTCTTCCTTGTTATAGGCGATCGATCCGCCGGTGCCACCTAGCGTGAACGAGGGTCGAATCACCAGCGGAAATCCCAACTGATCGCAAAGGCGCAGTGCGTCTTGCGCATTGTTGACCAGTGCGGAGGCCGGCACTTCCAGGCCAATTTTCCGGCAAGCATCCTTGAACCACAGGCGATCTTCCGCCACTTTAATGGCTCGCAGCGATGCGCCAATCATTTCCACTTTGTACTTTTCAAGAATGCCGCTCTCGGCTAGTTCCACGGCAAGGTTCAGCGCGGTTTGCCCGCCAACGGTGGGGAGCAGCGCGTCGGGTTTTTCCTTGGCGATGATCTGTTCCAGATATTCCTTGGTCAGCGGCTCAATATAGGTGCGGTGCGCCAACTCAGGATCGGTCATGATGGTCGCAGGATTCGAATTCACCAGCACCACTTCGTAGCCCTCGGTGCGGAGCGCCTTGCAGGCCTGCGCGCCA